>CAJCJH010000126.1 GCA_903970615.1 Rhodospirillales bacterium | reverse complement strand
AATGGCGAGGGGCGTGGCCGCGTGCAAGTCCACACCAAGAGCGGTGACGTGAGCGTGTGCGTCAAAGGGATGAAAAGCGGGCGCGAGGCGGCTCCCCAGCCCGCGCGCCTCGCGCGTCTGGCGCACCACCTGCCTTACGTGTATTGAGTCAGCAAAGACCTACGTGGGGTGGGGGAGGATGCCGGTGGCGGGTGCTCAGTGCCTCACATACTGTGGCTTGATCCGCCGCAGAAACTCAGGAACCCTCCATGAACGCCGCCCTGTCATCTCCCCTCATCGTGCTTCCGCCGTTGCCGTATCCACAGGACGCGCTGCAACCGGTGATCTCGGCGCAGACACTCGGGTTTCACCATGGCAAGCATCACAAGACCTATGTGGACACGGCCAACAAGCTGATCGTCGGCACCGAGTTCGAGAATGCCTCGCTGGAAGACGCGGTGAAGAAAGCCTCCGGCAAGCTGTTCAACAACGTCGGCCAGATCTGGAACCATAATTTCTTCTGGAACAGCCTGACGCCGAAAGCCGCCGCGCCCGGCAAGAAAATCTCCGACGCGCTGGTGAAGAATTTCGGCGGTATCGACGATTTCAAGAAGCTCTTCACCGAAACTGCCATCGGCACCTTTGGTTCCGGCTGGGCCTGGCTGGTGAAAAAGCCGGATGGCTCGCTCGCCGTCATCAGCACTTCCAACGCCGCAACGCCGCTGACTTCCGCCGACACGCCGCTGCTTACTTGCGATGTCTGGGAGCATGCGTATTACATCGACTACCGCAATTCACGCCCGAACTATCTTGAACACTACTGGAGTCTGGTGAACTGGGAATTCGCGGAAAAAAATCTGGGATAAGTCGCGGCAAGGCTTGAGCATCCGGGCCGCCTGCGGGCGGCCCATTTATTTTCACCCTTCAGTTTGGAGAGGATCGGTGGCACGTCATTTTTTGACGCTGGGACAATTGAACGCAGCAGATGCGCGCAGCATCGTCATGCGCGCGATCGAACTCAAGCGCGCCAACGATCCGTCACACCGACCACTGCTCGGCCGCACGTTGGCGATGATCTTCGCCAAGAGTTCCACCCGCACCCGCGTCTCGTTTGAAGTCGGCATGGCCAGGCTCGGCGGCCACGCCCTGATGCTCGCCACCGCGCAAACCCAGCTCGGCCGCGATGAGCCTCTGGCCGACACCGCCAAAGTGCTGTCGCGCATGTGCGACGCCATCATGATCCGCAACGATTCGCAGGCCGACCAGGAAGAACTGGCGCGGCATTCGCGCGTGCCGGTCATCAACGGTTTGTCCGAACGCCATCATCCCTGCCAGCTGCTGGCCGACATGCAAACCTGGTTCGAGCAGGCCGGCGATCCTGCCGGCAAAACCGCAGCGTGGATCGGCGATGGCAACAACGTCTGCACTTCGTGGATCGAAGCCGCGAAGTTGTTTGGATTCCAGCTGAACATTGCAGCGCCAGTCGAATATCGTCCGGCGCCGGAAGATCTGGCGCTCGGCGGCGGCGCAGCCAAACTGTTTGAAGAAGCAACAGATGCGGTCGTTGGCGCAGATGTGGTCGTCACCGATTGCTGGACCAGCATGGGCCGCGAAGGCGAAGAAACGCAGCGGATTGCGGCATTGACGCCATTCCGGGTGGATGCCGCATTGATGCAGCGCGCGCGCAGCAACGCGATTTTCATGCACTGCCTGCCAGCGCATCGCGGCGAAGAAGTCACCACTGAAGTCATCGACGGACCGCAGAGTGTGGTCTGGGACGAAGCCGGCAATCGGCTGTGGGCGCAGATGGCCTTGCTTGAATTCCTGCTGCTCTAGCCCGCACGAACTAGATGAAGCTACCTGCGATTCCGGCGATCCCCGCTGATCTCGATATCACTGTCGCGCGTGCGATTGCGGAAGATCTCGGCAGCGGCGATGTCACAGCAAAGCTGGTGCCGGCGCAGCAGCGGGCGCAGGCGTTCGTGATTTCACGCGAGGCGGCCGTGATCTGTGGTCGGCCTTGGGTCGATGCCGTATTTCGCAGCATCGATCCCGCCATCGAAATCGACTGGCTGATCGATGAGGCTTCCAGTGTCGTTGCCGATCAGCGCCTGTTTTCGCTGCGCGGCGCGGCACGCGCGCTGCTTACCGGCGAGCGCACCGCGCTCAATTTCCTGCAAACCTTGTCTGGCACTGCGACCGCGGTAAGGCGCTATGTTGATGCCATTGCTGGCACCGGTGCGAATATCGTCGACACGCGCAAAACGCTACCCGGATTGCGGACTGCGCAAAAATATGCGGTGGTCTGCGGCGGCGGCATCAATCACCGCATCGGTCTTTACGACGGCATTCTCATCAAGGAAAACCACATCGCCGCGGCCGGCGGCATTCGCCAGGCGATCACCAACGCGCGAGCACTGCAAGCCAATGTGCCCTTGATGACCGAAGCCGAAAATCTCGACGAAGCACGTGCCGCGCTGAACGCCGATGTTGATCTCCTGTTGGTCGATGATTTCGCGCTGCCGGAGTTGCGCGAGGCGGTGAAGCTGACACGCGCGCATCGCGCTTCAGGCGGTAAAACGCTGATCGAATATTCCGGTGGCACTAGTCTGGACAATGTGCGGTCGCTGGCCGAAACCGGTGTGGATCGCATTTCCATCGGCGCGATCACCAAGCATATCCACGCAGTCGATCTTTCAATGCGATTCGTCGCCTAGCCCAGTCAATACTGGCATTCAAAACGATTCGCCAATGACTATAACGTCGCAGAACAGCGGTGCTCTGCCGGAAAACCAGCGGGAATCAAGCGCGCGATTTCGCGGCCGTTTTCAGCGATGATTTTGGTTTCTTGTTGTCGACACTTGGGCGCGTCTGCAAAAACGCCAGCACCGCCGTGTTGAACGCCTGCGGAATTTCCACCGGCACGGCGTGATGCGCGCCGGCAAAAATCTTCAGCTCGGAATTCGGTAACGCGGCGGCGAAAGCCTCGGCGTCGGCCACCGGAAAATAGTCGTGCTCGGCGGCGATCACCAGCGACGGCATCGTCAGCGTTTGCAAACGATCGGTGACTTTCCAGCCAAGCAGATTGCGGATCGTCTCCAGATAAACCGCGCGATCGTTGACATTGCCGCGCCTAACTGCGAGTTCGCGCATGCGTATCTGCTCGCGGTCTTCGCCGGGAAAAAGTTTGCGCGCAACCGCTTTGGCGAGGCGCTGCGGGCCGAACACACCCATCATCGCGTAGCGATAAGCGAACAGCATGCGCTTGCCGAAGGTGTTGGTCTCGAAGCTCGGCAGAGTATCCGCGAGCACCAGCCGGCGAATCCGTTCGGGCCGGTCGGCCGCCATCTGCAACGCGACTGCGCCGCCCATCGAGTGGCCGATCAAATGGAAGCGCTTGACCTCCAGCCTATCGAGCAGCGACCAGACATCGCTGGCGAATTGCGCGACGCTGTACTCGCCGATGCGGCTGCTGGCGCCAAAGCCGCGCAGGTCCGGCACGATGACGCGAAAACGCCTCGAAAACGACGTGCGCTGCGCTTCCCAATCTTCATGGCTGGCACCAAGCCCATGCAGCATGACGACGACGACACCACTGCCGATGTCGTCGTAATACAGGTCGATGCCATTGATCTCGGCGAAGGCCATCGCGCCAGAATCAGCCCGGAATCAGATGATGAGACTGGAGATCAACGGGCGCGTTGCGGCTCGCTCGGCTGGCAGAAACAGTAAGCATATTCGCCGCGCGGATCATTCAGATGATGCAGCGTTTCGGTGACGGTGTTCGCAACTTGCGTCCGCAGCAGACTTTGCGGCAGCAGCGCTTGCAGCATGCGCGAACTGAATTCGGACTGGCTGAAGAATTTTCCGAAAATCTGCTTGTACCAATCCGTGTCCGGCTCGAATTCGTAAATCTGATAAGTATCCGGCTGTAATTCTGCGAGCTTGGCCGCGGCCGCCACTGCATCATCGAAGCCGCCGAGTTCATCGACCAGCCCTAAGCCTTTCGCCGCCGCGCCACTCCAGACACGGCCCCGCGCGATGTTCTGCACTTTTTCCAGGGGTAGCTTGCGGGCGCCGGCAACGCCTTCGGTGAAGTCGCGGTAGCCCTTGTCGATTTGCGCCTGCACGATGGTGCGCTCATCCGGCGTCAGCGGACGATCAAGCCGGAACGCGCCCGCCAGCGGCGTGGTGCCGACACCGTCGGTATGAATGCCGAGTTTGGCCAAGGGCTGATCGATCGTCGGGATCAAACCGAAGATGCCGATCGAACCGGTGATGGTCGATGGCTCTGCCCAGATCTTGTTGGCGTTCATCGAAATCCAGTAGCCGCCGGATGCCGCGAGCGTGGACATCGACGCCACCACCGGCTTGCCATCTTTTTCCAGCTGCTGCACCGCGCGGCGAATTTTTTCGGAAGCGAAAACGCTGCCGCCGGGCGAGTTCACGCGCAGCACCACGGCTTCGACATCGTCATCGCGGCGCGCGCGATCGAGCAGTTCCGAAATAGTGTCGCCGCCGGCGCTGCTGTCATCGCTTTCGCCATCGACGATCTCGCCTTGAACGACGACCAGACCGATCTTGTGCGCGGGCGTTTTCTTGTGCGATTCATGGTGAATGGCGCGCAGGTAATTGGTGAAATCGATCTGGCGGAAGCTGACTTTTTCCTTGTCGTAGCCGACTTTTTCCGCCATGCGCTTGCGGAAATCCGCCTGTGTTTCGATGCGCGTTACCAGCTTGCTGGCAAGCGCAAACTTGGCCGAGTCGCCCTGATTCTGCAACAGCCCGGCGCTGAAGCCGCGCACATAAGTGTCGGCCGAATTTTCCGGCAGCTTGCGGGCTTCGCTGACGTCGGTGTTGTAAGTGCTCCACAAATCCGACAGCCAGGCCTGGTCCGCCAGCTTGGCTTCCGGCGACATATCGTTGCGCAGAAACGGTTCGACCGCCGACTTGAATTCACCGACGCGGAAGACGTTGATCTGCACGCCGAGTTTATCGAGCGCATCCTTGAAAAAATTGGTGTAAACGCTGAAACCTTCGATCGACACCGAACCCATCGGATCGAGCGAAATCTCGTCCGCTTGCGACGCCAGGTAATACTGGTTCTGGTCGAACGATTCGCCGAACGCATAAATCGGTTTTCCCGACGCGCGGAATTTCTTCATCGCGTTCGCCACTTCCTGCAATTGCGGCAAGCCGGCGCCCTGCATGTCATCGAGCTTGATGACGACGAAGGGAATTCTGGCGTCCATACGCGCGGCGTCGAGCGCATCGGTGAGATCGCGCAGGCGCGTCTGGCTCGGGCGATCACTGCTCAATTCACGCACCAAGCCGCGGCTGGAATTATCGGTCTGCTCGACCAAGGCGCCGGTTGGAATCAGCGTCAGCGGCTCATTTTTTTCGACTGCAACCGCGGTGCCGCCGCGAGTCGCCGACCACACCAGATAAACCGTAAGTACGACGCTGGCGATGATGATGAAGCGATAGATCGCAATAAACACCAGCCAGATCCAGCCGAAGAAGCGCGAAAATGCAGAACGGGATTCGCTCATGTAGAAAGTCTTTTGGTTTGGAAGGGAATTCGCTTGAGATTATTGCACGGGGCTTGCCGCTGCCGATGAAAGCAACGGGCAAGCTTGCGGCGGGTCGTGCTGATGAAGTTCATGAAGCCGGCTAAGTCTGGTTGACGGAGCGATTCAGGACGATGATGGGGACGAGCGCCGCAATCATTGCCAGCATCCTGAATCAGCACACGAATTTGCTCGCCTTCCATTGTTCTCATCCGCTTGCAACATGGCTTTGCGATCCTCATCTTCAGAACACCAGCACGGACGGCGACCTGATAGAAGACCGCTATACATTGAATAATAAAATTTGTCTGGAAGTATGGATCACATCGCGCTTACCATGCCACTCCGCAAATGGAACCGACGCTTGGATTCGGTTTACCTGGCCTAGTTCCGCAAGCTGCATGACGCCGGATTACAGCAACCTCAACGCCTCAGGAGATTCATCGATATGAGCATACTCGTCGCCCGCCCCGCTCCCGATTTCACTGCCGCCGCCGTTCTCGGCGATGGCTCGATCACCGAAAATTTCAAGCTTTCCGACTATCGCGGCAAGAAATATGTCGTGCTTTTTTTCTGGCCACTCGATTTCACCTTCGTCTGCCCTTCGGAAATCATCGCGCATAACAATCGCATCAAGCAGTTTGAAGAGCGCGGCGTGCAGCTGGTCGGCGTTTCGATCGATAGCCAGTTCACCCATTTCGCTTGGCGTGCCACGCCGGTCGACAAAGGCGGCATCGGCGAAGTGAAATTCCCGATGGTGGCGGACGTCAACCACAGCATCGCGCAGGCCTATGGCATCGAACTGCCAGGCGCCGGCGTTGCGTTGCGCGCTTCGTTCCTGATCGACAAGGCCGGCGTGGTGCAGCATCAAGTCGTCAACAATCTGCCGCTGGGCCGTGAGGTCGATGAAATGCTGCGTCTGGTCGATGCGCTGCAGTTCACCGAGGAGCACGGCGAAGTCTGCCCGGCCGGCTGGAAGAAGGGCGAGGAAGGCATGAAGGCCGATGCGAAAGGTGTAGCTTCTTATCTCGCCAAGCACGCCGCAACGCTGTAAATCCGCGCGCTGATCGGCATCCGACGGGGCCGGAGAATCCGGCTCCGTCTGTTCTGGTTTCACACGATTTCGTGGCGAAATCTTGCAGAGTTTTCGCAATACCTCAAAGACTAAAAGAGAACGCTCATGAGCAACCATCATCGTTTGATCATTCTCGGCTCCGGCCCCGCCGGATACACTGCTGCGGTTTACGCCGCGCGTGCGAACCTGAAGCCCACGCTGATTACCGGTCTCGAACAAGGCGGCCAGCTGATGACGACCACCGAAGTCGATAACTGGCCGGGCGATGTGGAAGGTTTGATGGGCCCGGACTTGATGGATCGGATGCGCCGTCATGCCGAGCGCTTCGATACGAATTTCGTCTTCGATCACATCCATTCGGTCGACCTGAAAAATCGTCCGTTCACGTTGAAAGGCGATCAGGCCGAATACACTTGCGATGCCTTGATCATCGCTACCGGCGCGAGCGCCAAATATCTGGGCATCCCCTCGGAAGAAACCTTTCGCGGCAAAGGCGTTTCCGCCTGCGCGACTTGCGATGGCTTCTTCTACAAAGGTCAGGAAGTCGCGGTGATCGGCGGCGGTAACACCGCGGTCGAGGAAGCGCTTTATCTCGCCAACATTGCCAGCAAGGTCACGGTGGTGCATCGCCGCGACAAGTTCAAGGGCGAGAAAATCCTGCACGACAAGCTGTTCAAGAAACAGAAGGAAGGCAAGGTCGATATCGTCTGGAATTCATCGCTCGACGAAGTGCTCGGCGATGCCAGCGGCGTCACCGGCGCGCGGCTGAAGAATGTGCAGGATGGCAGCAGCAAAGACGTCACCGTGAAAGGCGTATTCATCGCCATCGGCCATTCGCCCAACACCGGCATTTTTGAAGGCCAGCTGGAAATGCACAACGGCTATCTCAAGGTTCACAGCGGCACCAACGGCGGCGCCACCGCGACCAGCGTGCCGGGCGTGTTCGCCGCGGGCGATGTGATGGATCATGTTTATCGGCAGGCCATCACCTCGGCCGGCACCGGCTGCCAAGCGGCTCTGGATGCGGAAAAATACCTGGACAAATTGCTCGAAGCCGAAATCGTTGCCGAGGCAGCGGAAGCCAGCTAGCGCCTGATTCCGTTTGATCGCGCGCCGTTAGCGAATCGTTGACGGCGCGCTGCTTGTTTTTGCGGGTGCCGTCGAAAATCGTTGCCTTCCGCTAGGTCGCGCGGCAACCTTGATCCATCGCCTCGAACACGAATGGAGAAAGCTGCGGTGAAAATGAAGTTGTACTGCAGCCCCACGTCGCCTTACGCGCGTAAGGTGCGGGTTGTCGCGCGCGAGCTTGGCCTGGCGGATTTGATCGAAGAAGTGATGATCGATCCACACACCGCCAGCGGCAATTTTCTGGACACCAATCCGCTATCGAAAGTACCGACGCTGGTCACCGACAAAGGCCAGGTTCTGCCGGATAGCAAGCTGATTGTCGAATATCTGCAAACCCGCGGACGCGGCCTCACCTCGCTGCCACGCGGCGCGGCGCGCTGGGGAATTTTGCGTCAGCAATGGCTGGCCGAAGGTCTCATCGATACAGCAGTCGGTTGCCAGATGGAAAAACGCCGGCCCGCCGCTTTGCAGTCGGCCGACATGATCGAGCGGCAACTCGCCGCGATCCGGCGCACGCTCGATGCGCTCGAATCCGAAGCCGGCGGATTGCTGACGACCGAAACCGTCCGCACGGCGGAAATCTCGGTCGGCGTAGCGCTGGGATATCTCGATTTGCGGCAGCCGCAATTGCAGTGGCGCAGCCGGCGTGAAGGTCTGGCGCACTGGTATCTGTCGTTCGCACTGCGTCCGTCGATGCAGGCGACACAGCCGCCAGCGACCTGAGCACGACTGCATGCCGAGCTTGAGGTCGTGCGGGCATCGACTTGCGATGGCTTTACTCGCGTTGTGGCTGGCGGGCTGCGCCAGCCGCGAACCCGATGAGATACGTGCAGAGCGACGCACGATTGTCTCCACCGCAATGGATCAACTAGGCCGTCCCTACCACTATGGCGGCAGCGATCCTTCGGGTTTTGATTGCAGCGGCTTGGTGCAATTCAGCTATCGCTCGGCCGGCTTATCGATTCCGCGCAGCACCGGCGAGTTGCGTCACGCCGGGCGCAAGATAAACCTGCGCGATGCGCGGCCCGGTGATGTCCTGCTGTATCGCTTCACCGATCGTCAGCATCCTTCGATGCACGTCGCCATTTTTCTCGGCGACGGTTTGATGGTGCATGCGCCCGCGTCCGGTGGCCAGGTTGAAACCGTCGCCTTGAACCAGCCGCCGTGGCCGGAACGATTCGTTTCTGCAATCCGGTTATTGCGCTGAATCCTGGATCACGATCTCAATAGGCAGTCTCAGGACGCAATCTCAGCGAACTGCATCAACAGAAAAAGCCGGAAGCGGGGCCGCTCCGGCTTTACTTAAACTTAGCTAACGCTTGAATGCGGTATACGGCGCGCTACGCCGAAACACCGTTCAGCCAGTTAGCCCAACTTCTCTTTAATGCGAGCCGACTTGCCGGCGCGATCACGCAGGTAGTAGAGCTTGGCGCGGGCGACATCGCCGCGGCGCTTGATCGCAATTTCTGCGACTTGCGGGCTGTAGGTCTGGAATACGCGCTCGACGCCTTCGCCGTGCGAAACCTTGCGCACGGTGAATGCGGAGTTGAGTCCGCGGCTGCGAATGGCGATGACCACGCCTTCAAACGCCTGCAGACGCTCGCGGTCGCCTTCCTTAACCTTGACCTTCACTTCAACCGTATCGCCCGGGCGGAAGTCCGGGATTTTCTTCGACATCTGTTCCGCATCCAGCTGTTGAATGATGTTGCTCATGTTTAGCCTCAACCTACTTTAAGTTCTCGACGACCTGACCACTCTGACTTTCCGCGATGAATTCCCGCAGCAAGCCGGTTTGCTCTGCACTCAATTGCAATCCGGACAGCAAATCCGGACGTTTTAACCAGGTTGCACCCAGCGCCTGCTTCAAGCGCCAGCGCGCAACTTTTTTGTGGTCGCCCGACAGCAGCACTTCCGGCACCGGCACTCCGCGCCAGTTTTCCGGCCGCGTGTAGTGCGGATGATCGAGCAATCCCGCAGAAAACGAATCGTTCTGCGCCGATTGCTCGTGCCCGATTGCGCCGGGCAGCCATCTTGCCACTGCGTCTACCACCACCATCGCTGCCAATTCGCCGCCCGAAAGCACGAAATCGCCCAGCGACAGCTCCAAATCCACCGCGCCCATCGCGCGTTCATCCGGCCCTTCATAACGGCCGCACAACAAAATCAGTGCCGATTCCTGCGCCAGCCGCTGCACCCAGGCTTGCGTCAGTGGCTCGCCTTGCGGACTCAAGCTCACCACTTTTGCCGCACCCCCCAAACTCATCTTCGCGGCTTCGACTGCACGCTGCAGCGGCTCCGCTTCCATCACCATGCCAGGACCACCGCCGTAAGGCCGATCGTCCACGCGGCGGTCGCCATCTGCGCTGAAGTCGCGGAAATTCCGCGTCGTCAGCTGCAACGAACCTGCTTCCACCGCTTTGCGCGGAATGCCGAATTTGACGACCTGCTCCACCAGTTCAGGGAACAGCGTCAGCACTTCGATCTGCATTACCGCTGCACCATCACCGCTACCACTCCGGCAACCACTCGGCGACGATCACGCCTGCCGCAGTATCCACCGACTGGATGATCGGGCCTTGCACGAAAGGAATCATCCGTTCGACATCGCCATCCGCAATCACCAGCACATCCTGCGCACCATTTTCAAACACGCGGGTCACCCGACCGAGTGAGTGACCTTCTGGCGTCTTCACCGCCAGACCAATCAACTCCGCCCAATACCAACTGCCCGCCGGCGCCTTCGGCAACTCGCTCTGCGCCACCGAAATTTCGGCGTTGACCAAGCCTGCAGCCAAATCCCGATTTTCGATCGGCATGCCATCCGGTCCGGTGAGTCGGGCCACCAGCCCATGCCCTTGAATCCGCCCTTCCAACAGCTGCGCCTCGTACGGCTGGCGCGCTGCAATCGACCACTTGGAATAATCGAGAATGTTTTCGATCGGACGGGTATAGGAATGAATCTTGACCCAGCCCTTGATTCCAAACACGCCGGCGACGCGACCGAGCGTCACCCGGCTCATCGTTTAAGCCGCTGGCGCCCCGGCAACGGCAGCAGCCGCACCGGCATTCGGCACGTTCTTGACGATGTAGGCCACACGCTCGGAAACCTGCGCGCCGGTGCCTTTCCAGTATTCGACGCGGGCCGTATCCACCACCAGCTTGTTTTCGCCGCCTTTCGCGTTCGGGTTGTAATAACCCAAGCGCTCGATGAACTTGCCGTCGCGCGAGGAACGGCTATCGGTAGCGACCACATGATAAAACGGACGCTTCTTCGCACCAGCGCGGGCCAAACGAATCTTCACCATAAATCAACTCTCGAAATCCACTCGGGAAAAAATGCGCAAGCTGCGCGCGAAAGGGCGCAATTGTAGTGATCGCGGCCGCGAAAGGAAAGCTTTTCGAGCCCGCAAATATGCGAATGGATCATCAGCGAGGTATGAATGCCATCGCTGCTCGCTGTAATGAGCCTCGATCATGGGCGCATTCTGCGATTTCCGGCTGAACCGACCGAGATACTCATCGGCCGCCGTTTTCAAATCATCATTTAATTCTTGTATGTCGATTCTCCAGGCTATTCGAAGGTTTCTCGTAGTGAGTTGGACTATCCACTCATGAGAACGAGACATCAGCATCTGCCGCATCTGAATCGCTTTGAAGTCAAGCGGATTCCTCCAGCATAAGGCAGGTTCTGTTACGAACTCGGCAGCCGCTAAGGACGCGAACCCGGCGTGGACGCTTTGGCCGCAATGCTGGCTGGCGATTTCGTATTACTCGCCATTGCCAACTGTATTTTCTTGGTGGCGCTGCCGGGATTGCCTTCGAGAATCAGCGACTGGCAGCGCGCATGATTCACCGCGATTTCCGTCGCAAAGCTGGCGTAGCCGCCGGCGGTGGAAACCGCGGCGGGATATCGGCAGCTGCCATTCGGCAGTTTGGTGCCGTTCAAGATGAGCTTGCGATACGAAACCCAGCCTTTCGGATCATGCATATTGTAGGCATGCGTTTGCGGATCGGAGAGAAAGGCCTGAATCGCTTCAGGGTCGGCCGTCTCGGCGGCGTTGATTGGCGATTTACCCGCCAGATTCGATGCGCTGGCAATGATTCCAGACGTACCGTTCTTCGCGCCAGTGCCGGGATTACCTTCGAGAATCAGCGACTGGCAGCGCGCCTGATTCACCGCGATTTCTGTTGCAAAACTGGCATAACTTCCGGTGGTCGAAACGGCGGCGGGATATCGGCAGCTGCCATTCGGCAGTTTGGTGCCGATCAAAATCAGCTTGCGGTAAGTCACCCAGCCTTTCGGATCGTGCATGTTGTAGGCGTGCGTTTGCGGATCGGCAAGAAATGTCTTGATCGCCCGCGGATCGGTGACTTCATTCGAGCTGGCCGCAAGCGCGCCGCTGCCGAACGCGATGAGCGCGATCACCACAAGAGTTTTCATGACTACCCGGAGATGTTGGTGTTTGCCGCACTATCGCCGCTTGCGGCACTGCGCTCGCGGAAAAGCGGACTGACGGCAGAGCGCTGATGATGTGCGGCTGTTGAAGGCGTATTCCTGATTCCGCGCGCCATGCGCTTGGTCGTTTGCGCGTACATCTTCGCAGACAACTGGCCGGATGAATGCCTGAGCGAATCAAGGCGGCTGCCGCAAAATCCAGCCGTTGCCATCGGGATCGGAAAAGGTCGCGTAGCGGCCCCACGGTTCCTGCTTGATCCCGGAGAGTGGCAGCCCGCGCGCGGTCAGCTGCGCATGATCGGCATCGATATCACTGACATTGAGCATCACGCCCTGCAAGCCGCCGGGAGGCATGGCCGCAAACCAAGTCACCAGCGCGATAGTGGTCAAACATCCTTTCGGCGCGAGTTGTATCCACTTCATGTCCGGCCCCATCGGATCATCGCGCAGCAGCTCGAAACCTAAAATGTCCCGATAAAAGCGCTTCGCTCGCTCCGGATCGGAAACCGGAACCGAAACGATTTCAAATGAACGGATAGCCATCGCGCGTTTCTCCTGTGTCGCCGCAGTTTGCGATCGGCCTGGTTTTGGGTCAACCAGTATTGATATTGAACTCCTGTCGGTTGCTATCTTGGTCCGCGCCGGAAAATACTTCTGCCTGACGATCAGAAAAACCCGCACGCCGGCGCGCGCTATGGCACTGTAACAATCGTTTCAACGCCGAAACGGTAGACTTTGCATCTAGACTTCGGGCGGCGACAAACGAGCCGCTTGCATGGGGATGAGATAAATCAATTCAGGCAGCCGGGCGGTTGGTCAAGCCAACCCAAGGCTTAACGAATACTCACATCAGGAGGATTTCGTATTTCGATCACCGGCTGCGAAGCGTTGCCTTGCATGCTTCGCCAACCGCTCAATCCGCGTTTTTCAGAAGCATCCATCAAGCAACATCAACATAAGGGGATATCAAGATGAATACCATGCTTAAAGCGGCACTGTTGGCTACCAGCGTATTGCTTGCACAATCTGCATTCGCCCAGGCACCGGCGGATGCGCCCGCCGGCACCACCGGACTTTGCAACGACGGCAGCTATTATTCCGGCGCCACCAAGAAAGGCGCCTGCCGCGGCCACAAGGGCGTGAAGGATTGGTACGCCGCAACGACTACCGCTGCCGCACCGGCAACTCCAGCGGCGGCTCCTGCGCCGGCTCCGGCCGCTGCTGTTGCGGCCGCTCCTGCCGCTGCCGCAGCACCCGCACCCGCTGCGAAAACCAGTGTTGCGGCGATGGCGCCTGCGGCTGGCGGCGGTCCGGGCATGGTCTGGGTCAACACCGCATCCAACACCTACCACTGCGCCGGCACCAAGTATTACGGCAAGACCAAAGCCGGTGCGTACATGAGCGAAGCCGATGCCAAAGCCAAGGGCGCACACGCCGATCACGGCAAAGCCTGCTCGTAAATCGACTGCGTTTGGTCAAGCGTTTTAGAGTGCCGAAAGCCCCGCAATTGCGGGGCTTTCTTCGTTGTAGCAGGATGCGCTTGTGACTGATCCCGACAAAACCACCCGCAGCGAAGGCAAGCGCGGCTTGCGTCTCAAGCTGCCGCGCGTGCCGCGTATCTCATGGCTTGATCTCGCCGAAACGCTGGGGCCGGTGCTTATCGTCAGCGTGCTGGCGATTCTTGTCACGATGCATTTTGTGCGACCTGCACCGCCGAATACCTTGACGATGGCCGGCGGCCCGGAGGGCAGCAACTTCAAAGCCGTTGCGGAGCACTATCAGGCGATTCTGAAACGCAACGGGATCAAACTGGTGATCCTGCCATCGAACGGTTCGCAGGACAATCTGAATCAGCTGTGCGATCCCAATGGCAAGGTCGATATCGCGCTGGTGCAAGGCGGCGTTTCCGGCAGCGGCGACAGCAGCGATCTGGTCTCGCTCGGCAGCATGTTCTATCAGCCGCTGACGGTGTTTTATCGCAGTACGAAACCGCTGGCGCGCTTGTCGGAACTGCAAGGCAAGCGCATCGCCATTGGCGGCGAAGGCAGCGGCACGCGCTTCCTGGCGCTCGCGCTGCTGAAGGCCAACGGGATCGAGCCGAACGGCAGCACGCCGTTGCTCGATCTCGAAGGCGAGGCCGCGCGCAAGTCGCTGCTAGCGCATCAAGTAGACGCCATATTTCTATCCGGCGATTCCGCTGGGCCCGCAACTCTGCGCGACATGCTGCATGCCGATGGCATCCGGCTATTCGATTTCGTGCAGGGCGACGCTTACGTGCGCCGCTTCCGCTACTTGAGCAAACTGCTGATTCCGGCCGGCGCCTTTGACCTCGGCGAAAATCTGCCGTCCACGCCGATCAATATGCTGGCGCCAACGGTGGAGTTGCTGGCGCATTCGAGCCTGCATCCGGCGCTTTCGGATTTGCTGATCGAAGCCGCGCGCGAAGTACATGGCCGCGGCACGCTGCTGCAAAATCCCGGCGAATTTCCAGCGCCGCTGCCACACGATTATCCGATCAGCGACGATGCCACGCGCTTTTATAAATCCGGCAAGAGCATCTCGTATCGCTACCTGCCGTTCTGGCTCGCCAGCTTGCTCAACCGCGCGGCAGTGGTGCTGGTGCCGATTCTGGTCGTGCTGGTGCCGGGCCTGCGCTATGCGCCGGAACTTTACGGCTGGCGCATCACCAGTCGCATCAACAAGCGCTATGGCGAGTTGATGGCGCTGGAGCGCGCCTCGCTGGAGCCGATGTCCGCCGAGCAACGCGCGGCGCTGATCGAACAATTGGGCGAGATCGAAAAATCCGTCATCAGCGTGAAAATGCCGGGCGGATTCGCCGATCAAATCTATATCCTGCGGCGCCACATCAAATTCGTGCGCGAGCATTTGATGCAGCGCGAAAGCGCATCGACCGAAAGCGATCTGCCGCCCAGAACCGGAAATTCTGGCTCGATCTGAAATCCGGCGAGCGGACAACTTCACGATCTCGAAACGGTAAATATCGCCAAGCGCGCATGGTGTTGGGGCCGCGATTGAACGAAGATGAGGCCATCGAAGAATCAGGATTCTCCAATGCCGACTTTTTCAATCTCCAAACCTGCGCTGCGCACAACGCTACTGATCTGCGTCATCGCAGTTAGTACAGACGCACACGCAGCGATCGCCCCGCATGCGGAAGCGGCGCAGGCGGTTGTCGGCAATCCCGCGCATTTGACGATCTTCGGTGCGTCTGCGAATTCAGCGCGGAATGCCGCTGGTCTCTCGCGCCTGGATGGCGCGCTCGCCGAAGTTGCGCTGCGCTATCCGTCGATGGATCACGCAACTGCACTGAGCGCTTTGCATGTGATCAATCCGGCGGCGCGATTCCGGCTTGCACCGCCGCTGGCCGCGCCCGAAGTATTGATCGATGCGGTGAGCCTTGGCGATCCTGGAGTGCTGGCCGCCGCGCTTGAAAATCTCGGCCTCGAAAAAACCGCCGTATTCTCCAACGATGTTGGCGGCTGGCTGCCGGTGGATCAGCTTTCCAAAGCCGCGGCAATTGCCGGCTTGCATCACATCCGCGCTTCAATGCCGCGCACGCGGGCTGGCGCGGTGACCTCGCAAGGCGACTTCGCCGCGGGCAGCAATCTGATCCGCAGCAACAGCAATCTCACCGGCAGCGGCGTCACCGTCGGCGTGCTTTCAGACAGCTTCAACTGTTACGCCGCCTACGCCATGCCGGGCAGTAACGTGCCGGCCTCGGGCAACGCAGGTTATGCCTCGAATGGATTCACCGCAGATGCTGCCACCGATGTTTCGACCGGCGATTTATCCAGCAGCGTCAAGGTGCTCGAAGAAGCCGACTGCCTGAACTACGGCGCGCCCGAGCAACTGCCGTTCTCCGACGAAGGCCGTGCGATCCTGCAGATCGTGCATGACGTCGCGCCCGGCGCCGGACTGGCTTTCTACACGGCGACGGGCAGCGAAGCCGACTTCGCCAAAGGTATCGGCATGCTGGCTTCATCGGCGGGCGCAAAAGTCATCGATGACGACATCGGTTATCAGGACGAACCGTTCTTTCAGGACGGCCTGGTCGCGCAGGCGGTGAATCAGGTTGAGGCACAAGGCGTGGCTTATTTTTCATCGGCCGGCAACGACGGCAGCAACGCTTACGACAACAATGCGCCGAGCTTCCCGGTGACGGCAAGCAGCGGCGCCAACGCCAGCGAGATGCTGCTGAATTTTGATGCCAGCGGACGCACCCAGACGACATCGCTGCCTTTGACGATTCCTGCCTTGTCTCCGGGCGAATTCCTTTTCCTCGAACTGGCGTGGGATCAACCTTATGTCACCGGCGCGCCGAATAGCGGTGGCGCCACCAATTCGCTGGATCTCTGCGTCAGCGGCAATAGCGCCGACGCGCTCACCGATCTCGATGGCAACAGCACTGCCTGCACCGGCGCGAACGCTGTGGGTGCCGACCCGATTCAGATTCTGGTGATCGGCAACCCGGCCAATGCGACTGGAAATACCGCGCAGGAAAACATCAGCATCACCATCGGCCTCGCCAGCGGCGCGGTACCGGGCCGCATCAAATTCCTGCTGGCGGACAACGGCGCCGGCGCCACCATCAACGCCTTCCAGACCAACAGCGCGTCGATTCAGGGACATCCGGGTACGGCCGGCGCTGCGACGGTGGGCGCAGCCTTTTATTTGCAGACGCCGCCGTGCGGTACATCGCCCGCAGTGCTGGAAGCCTATTCCTCGATCGGCGGCGATCCGATTCTGTTCGACACTTCGGGCAATCGTCTGGCAGCGCCGGTGATTCGTCAAAAACCGGATTTCGTCGCGCCCGATGGCGTCAACAATACGTTTCTCGGCTTCCCGCTCTCGGCGAGTGACGTGATGACATCGATAGCGGGATGTCAAAACCAGACCAGTTATCCCAGCTTCTTTGGCACCTCGGCCGCAGCGCCACACGCGGCGGCCACCGCAGCCTTGATGCTGCAAGCCAACGCCAGCGACACGCCGAGCCAGATCTATGCCGCGTTCCGCAACAGCGCCTCGCCAATGGGCGGCGCCAGCGGCTTCAACTATGACTCCGGCTATGGTTTCATTCAGGCGGATGCCGCATTTTTGCTGCTGCCTGCGGGATCGTCTGGCGCGGGAAGTTCTACAGGCTCTGGTTCCGGCGGATCGACAACTGGCTCGGGATCAGGCAGCGGCAGTTTCGATGGCTGGTCACTGACCATTCTCGGCGGCCTGCTGGTTGCTCGAAAATACTGGAAGGCAGGTTTTACCAGGCTTCGTCGCTGAAGCCTGCTGTCACGGTTCAAAACTGGAATCAAGCCGAAGATGACCACTGCGCCGGCCGTCACCCGAATCGCATTGCAGGACGCGGCAGCGACGTTCGTCCACTGTGACGAAATGTAACGTGCTGAACTTTTCACCGTAATTCCGCTCTGATAGTGCGAGCGTGACTCCCTTCACGCTCCGCTCCCGTCCCCCTACGGGAGCCTTCCGGCAACCCCTAGCCGGATTCGTTGCCCGGCGGTTCTCCCCGACCCGCTGGGCATTTTTTATTGACGAATGGATTCGTGAAGCTTGAGCGCGCATACCGCTATCGGCGAGCGCAAAACAATCTTTCCTGCGGGGTCGAAACCACAATCTCAACTCAACGATATCTGAAGATCAGGGCTCCGCATGCGCCCGCAAAATCGGCAAGCCCAGCACCAGTCAGCTAAGCTACGCCGCCTTTTTTATCGCTTTGGAAAATTCATGGGAATCAAGTGCGGAATCGTCGGGCTGCCGAACGTCGGCAAGTCCACTCTGTTCAACGCACTCACCAAGGCGCAGATCGCGGCGGAGAATTATCCGTTCTGCACGATCGATCCCAACGTCGGCATCGTGCCGGTGCCGGACCCGCGGCTGGAGGCGCTGGCGGCGATCGTCAAGCCGCAGAAAATTCTGGCCGCGACGGTGGAATTCGTCGACATCGCCGGGCTCGTCGCCGGTGCCAGCAAGGGCGAAGGTCTCGGCAACCAATTCTTGGGCCATATCCGCGAAACCGACGCGATCGTGCACGTGGTGCGCTGCTTTGCGAATGACGATGTGATTCACGTCGCCGGCCATGTCGATCCGATCCGCGATATCGAAATCATCCATACCGAACTGGCATTGGCGGACCTCGATAGCGTCAGCAAGGCGACCGAGCGCGCGGCGAAAGCGATCAAGAGCGGCGACAAAGCGGCGGTTGCGCGGCATGCCTTATTGCAGCGCGTGCAGGCGCATTTGAACGATGGCCATGCGATCCGCGGCCTGGCGCTCGACGCGGAAGAACGCGCGGCCCTGCGGGAATTTCATCTCATCACCGCGAAGCCGGCGCTGTATGTTGCGAATGTCGATGAGGCCGGGCTCGCCGGCAACGAATTCGTCGAGCGCGTAAAGGCTTATGCGGCGAAGGAAGGTTCTGAAGTGGTGATCGTTTGTGCGGCGATCGAAGCCGAAATCGCACAGCTCGATGATGCCGACAAGGAAGCATTTTTGAGCGATCTCGGACTCGCCGAACCCGGCCTGAATCGCGTGATCCGCTCCGGCTACGATCTGCTCGGCCTACAAACCTATTTCACCGCCGGCGTACAGGAAGTCCGCGCGTGGACCGTAAAAACCGGCTCCACCGCACCCCAGTCTGCGGGCGTGATCCACACCGATTTCGAACGCGGCTTCATCCGCGCGGAAGTGATCGCTTACGACGATTTCATCGCGCACAAAGGCGAAGCCGGCGCCAAGGAAGCCGGCCGCTGGCGGCTCGAAGGCAAAGAGTACATCGTCAAGGAAGGCGATGTGATGCACTTCCGCTTCAATGTTTGAGCTTGTCAGCGCGGGAATCTGCGGCGCGTTCTATGACTGCGATTGCGGCTTGGTGGGCGCCAGCCGGAAAGTTATTTGCTTATGCGCGCCGCGAACAATCTGTACGGTTTGAGTGGAACTTTGATCGGCGGAACCGGCCGTGATTTTGTAAGTACCGGGCGGTAAATCGAGCAATAGATAAGGACCGTCCGGCTTGATGTCCAGAACCGGCGAACCATCGGCTTTGAGGATCGTCAACTCATCCGGCGCGTCGAAAGAATCGTGGCCATCGATACGGACGATAAAATTCAGCGTCAGCGCATATTTTGGCGCCTCCGACTTGATCGCCTTCGATTCATCGCTGCCGATGCCGCCGCTGATATAGCTGATGTCGCCAGACTGATGAACTTCCGGCAGCGCGCTGTCCTCGCTCCACGCCGCATTCGCCAGCAGCAGCGAAGCCGCGACAACGATACGAAAGGAATGGAAGGTATAACGATCAGGTTTAATCATCGATCAAATCTCGGGCTTGCGATTGCAGCGTTATCGTCGGACAGTTCAGATCGGGTTTAATTTCCATTCTCTATCGACGCGCCGCCACAGTTTTACTAAACTTGGCGCCTCTCGCGTGGCTAGGTAGCTCAGATGGTTAGAGCGCGGCACTCATAATGCTGAGGTCGGCGGTTCGATCCCGCCTCTAGCCACCAGTTAAATCAATGACTTGCGGATAGGCACAACGCGCGAAAACTGCTCGCTGTGCCCAAAATGTGACCAAGTTTCGGACACACCTTACGCGACCTCTTTTTGCGGCTTTGCGATGCGCTCGGCGTGAACCAGAAGATGCGCCGCGGAGAGGTGCGAATACCGCTGCGCCATCTCCTTCGACTTCCATCCGGCCATTTCCTGCACCACGTTCAGCGGCGTGCCAGCTTGTGCGTGCCACGACGCCCAGGTGTGTCGCAGATCGTGCCAGCGGAAGTCTTCGATTCCCGCTCGCTTAAGTGCGCTGCGCCAGGATTTCGTGTTGACCTGCCAGACCGGTTTGTCTTCGTAGGTGAACACGAACTTTTCATGGCGCCCCTGCCATCGTTGCAGCACGGCCAGAGCATCCGCATTCAGCGGCGCAGTGATCGCGTTGCGCGTCTTACTCATGTGCGGCGGGATAATCACGATTCGACTTTCCAGCTGCACATGCTGCCACTCAAGACGACAGACGTTGCGTTGCCGCAGACCCGTTGCCAACCCCAGCCGCATCATCTCGGCCTGATGTTCTGGAAGCTCCGCAAGCAAGCGTTCAGCCTGTTCGCGTGTGAGCCAGCGCGTTCGCCCTGATTTCACCGAATACATCGGCGCTTTGGGCATTCGCTCCGTCCACTCCCAGACTTCGGAGGCTCGCCGAAGTACGGCACGGACCAACGCCATGTATCGATTGGCAGTGGCTTGTGACGTTTCCGCAGCCTTGGCTTCGAGTATCTGAAAAAGCAGCGTGCGGTCGATATCCGAAAGCACTTTGCCCCGCAGATACCTATCCACCCAGACGAATATCTCCTTGTCCTTCTCCAGCGATGCTTTATGCGTTTTTTCCTTCAACCACTGCACAACCGCATTTTCCCAGCGGTAGATCGGCCGCTCACCCAGATGCCGCTTACGCCACGATTCCGCTTTTAGCTTGTCGTGGAGTTCTTCGGCGGCTCGCGCGTCCGAAGTCTCAGCAGACTGTCGTATTCGCTCACCATCTGCGGTGTAGACGTCGATCCACCATGTTTTGCCGCGTAGCTTGATTGCCATGCTCCAATCTCCTGTTTGGAGCCACTTAGCGGCGCTTGCCGGGGACTAAGGTAAAGCGCATCGAGGTAGACGGCAAGATCGCGTCGCAGGAACACCCAGGCTTTGCCCGGCTTGGCCGCCTTGATCGTCTTGGCTGCTGCGCGTCGGCGAACGACTGACGGTGACATTCGCAGGTAGGCAGCGGCCTCCCGAAGATCGAGGGCATCGAGTTCGTCCATATCTCAGTCCGGCTCATGGCGGGCAGTTGTATTGAAGCGGCGAAACTTCGCCGTGACCTTGCGCGCGATGTAATCCTGCAGGCGCTCGTCGCCCTGCCACTCTGGCGCCGACCCTGTGTGATAGGCCTGCGCGGCGTACATGAAGGACCTGAGGCCTTCCCCGATTTCACTGATCCCTTCGCGCGCCATAAACGAGGTTAGACCCGCCAAACCCTGCCGGAACAAGGTCTGATCGGAAGGGATGCGCGCACGCGTGACGCGGGCCGCGCTGGGCGCCGAGACGCCCTCCAGCGCGGCTACCCGCTCCCACATCGGATGCGTCGGCCAACGCGTCCGGGTGTCGTCGTGTGGATTCGGAATAGCGAGGCGGAGCCAGTCGCCGGTGAGGTAGGACCAGATCGCGCCGAGGCGATCCAGCAACTCAGGCAACGTCGGCGCGCTGAGCTGTTGCAGCACTGGGCGACGCAGCTGGAATTCGAGGCGCCAAACCGGATCGATGCCATTCCAGCCAGTGGCTTGCCAGAGTTCGAGCAGGTAGAGCTTGCCGCTCTGGGCGAGCTCTTCGAGCTTGTTGTAAAGACGACACGACAGATCGCCACCGAGGCCGAACGCGACTCCGGTGAGCACGTCGGAATCCTCGTAGGTGGCCCGCTTCTTAGCGCGCTTTAACCAGGCCTTGCGGGGGATACTTTCGATGTCGGTATCGGTGGTGAAATCGGCAAAGAGGTCAGCGCGACTAACCTGCGGTGCAATGTGAAGATCGCCCAGGTGGGTGACAATTGCGGTCAGGGTAGCCAAAGCCACCTGCGGCCCCAGGGCGGTCAGGAGTTCGCTTGAAATCTGAGCGTGAGCCATCGGCAGGCTTTTGGCCTTTCGTGACGCCAGGGCGATGCTGAACCAGTTATCGTCGATCACGAACGGGAACCGGCGGCGACCGTGACTGGCGACACAGAAACGATGTTCGCCGAGCGGCAGGACGGCTTTTGCTGCGACGCCCTCGTTTTCCTGCTGGGCAACCTCTTTCAAGTCCGAAAGCTGCTGCTGGCTGGCTTCCGAAAGTTGACCGGGAAACGACACATAAAGGCTGTCGATGCCGTGTCTGAGTATCCGTGTGCTGTTTGCAGGTGCTGTGATACAGGGTTGCGCACCAGCTTGGATCGCGGGCAAGCGTTCGGCCGGATGGCGCTCGTGCCTCGCGCTATCCGGCCGAACGATCTCGCCGTCGTGGTTTTGCATGTCTGACTCCTTGGTTGGACAGGAGCCAGAAAACTATTTCGCGGACCGCAGCAATGGCGACGACAAACTTCAGGGCGTCTTTGTCGCGGCCTCATCGCGGAATCGTTGTATATAGCGAATCAGCGAACGCCGGTCGCCGCTGTAAAGGCGCAGGTCGGCGAGTCGAATGAGAAAGAGCTGCTCGGCGCGACTCTCATTCAAGTAGGGCAACTGCTGCGCCCGGAGCAGGAGGAGCAGGCTCGCGTTAAGCTCCGGGTACTGCTCGCTCTGGATGCGCTTAGGGTTTTGCAATGCCTCGCCCAGAGAACTTAGAAAGGGAGCGTCATAGGCGGCAACTGCACGGGCGATCCGCTGACGAACAGGTTTGCAGAACAAAGTCGTTGGATCGAGGCGCACTGAGAGCTTGAGCGCGTCGTCATCATTGTCCGCTCGCTTCACGAGACGGTTGAGAGACTCACCGCAGATCACCCAGGCGCGGAGCGAGTTTCCGAGGGACCAGGTGCTGCCGAGTGCCCGCTTCGGATCACGCGGGTCTATCTCGGTCGTTGAGGTCTCTTCCAGCAAAGGCCCCAAGAGATCACGACGAAGCAGGCCGGAGATCGCGGCTCGCGCTATCTCCGGAACCAAGCCAATACGAAACATCGCGAGCGCGATGTGTATCACCTCGCTCATCTCGTAGTAGTGCCACCACTGCGAAGAGGCGCTTAGGTTCGCGACCTCGGCCGACTTCCCACGGCCGGCGCGCATGTCAGACGCGAGCTCGGCACGGTCGCTTTCAATCTGCCGCAGCATCGGCACGAGGTGACGCAGGATTTTTGCCCAAGTATCGAGCCAGAGCGTTTGGCGGGAGATCGAGCCGCCCTGTTTCATTTCATTCGCACCGGCCGATATCCGAAGACGCTTCCGACCACCTTACAGTTGCACCAGGCGATTTTTTCGTGGCCTCGCGCAAGTAATAAACAAACTATTCAGACCTTCACAATTGGAAAAGCCCTCTAGATAGAGGGCCTTTCCACGAATAGACGGCCCCCTTGCGGAGGCCCTAAGGTTTACCCTTTCGGGGTAGCCTGCGAAGTTTCCACTTCTTGTTATGAAAACCAAAGCAGGTCTTGGTCAACTAAACTCGAAAGTAGACTATCGAAAAACGGCAAGGGGAGCAAGACCGCATGGGCAGGCGAGTGTTTCAAACATTGGGGTTGGACATCGGCACCAATTCTTTGGGCTGGGGGTTAGTCAGCAATAATGAAGCTCGAGACGCCAACGGACTGGTGGATTGCGGCGTCCGAATATTTCAGGAAGCGGTCGATGCGAAAACGCGCGAGCCGAAAAATCATGCACGGCGACGGGCACGACTCGCGCGACGACTGCTGGCGAGGCGTAGGCGGCGCAAGGCAAAACTCAAGAACTTCCTGATTCGCGCAGGCTGGTTGCCGGTCGAACTCACAGGACACGCACAGCCGGAAATTTTGCTTAACGAAATCGACGAGCAGGACAGCGGCGAGCCTGGAAGCCCTTATCTGTTGCGCAAGAAAGGTTTGGATGAGGCGCTGACCAAGCATCAATTCGGACGAATCCTGATGCACCTTTGCGCACGCCGCGGATTTCAGAGCAATCGAAAGTCGCTGCTGATCGGTGAACTTGCGAAAGAATACGAAGACCTCTCCGACGCCGCCGACAGCGACAAGACGCTCGATGATTCGTTGACCAAACAGGATGACGAAGACCTCGGCAAGATCAAAAACGGAATCGTCGGCTTGTGGGCGGAGATGCACGCCAAGCAATGTCGCACGCTCGGCGAATTGCTCGCGGACATCCCGCCGCTGGAACGTAAGCGCACGCGCCACACCGATCGCAAGATGTACAAGGAGGAATTTGAACTGCTGTGGCAGTCGCAAACTCGCTTCCATGTCGATCTGCAGGACGACGGCTTCAAGGCCAACGTATTCGAGATGATCTTCTTTCAACGTCCGCTGAAATCGGCCAAGGGCTTGGTCGCACCCTGTTCACTGGAACCCTTGCGCAAACGCGCGATGCGCGGACGTCTAGACGTGCAGGAGTTCCTTCTGCGTCAAGACCTCAACCATCTGCAACTCCTCGACCCAGAAACTCGCGAGTTCCAGCCGATTTCTTTGGAGCAGCGTGAGCTGCTATTCCAAGCGCTCCAGCAACAGGCTTCTCTGAGTTGGGGACAAGCGAAGAAATTAATCGGCGCCCCATTCCCGAAGACCCAGAAATTCAGCCTTGAGGACAGCAAGGCCAAACTCAACGGGAATCGCGTCGTCTGCCTTTTGCGCGACGCCCTGCCCGATCGTTGGGACATTCTGAGCCGCAGCGATCAAGATCAGTTAGTCGAAGACCTGCTAACGATTTCGGCCAAAAACGATCTCATCAAACGGTTACGGGAACACTGGCAGTTCACACGCGAGCAAGCCTATCAACTTGCCATACGCGAACTACCGACTGGCTACGCGAACCTCTCCGTCAAGGCTATCAACAAACTATTGCCATCTATGCGCCAAGGGCTAATCTACTCGGCAGCACGCGAAGCCGCAGGTTATGGATTCGAGCGGAAACCGTCGAAAAATCTCGCTCTGCTTCCGGAACCGCCGATGGTGCGCAATCCGGTGGTACAGAAATCCCTGTACGAGGTGCGCAAGGTTGTGAACACGATCATCAAGGCTTATGGAAAGCCGGATGTGATTCGCGTAGAAATGGCCCGAGATATTGTTGTACCACCGAAAGTTCGCGAGGCTCAGGACAAGCAGAACAAAATTAATCAGAAGCTCAATGATCGGGCACGCGAAGCCTTGGCCGCTCTGCCCAATCCGATTATGAATCCGCGCCACGACGACCTCCTCAAATACAGGTTGTGGATCGAATGCGGCGAGGTTTGTCCCTACACCGGCAAAGCTATCGGCCTGAACTCT
>CAJCJH010000125.1 GCA_903970615.1 Rhodospirillales bacterium | reverse complement strand
GTACTGCGCCTCGGACAGCTTGAAGAACGCCGCCTTCACCGTCAGCGTCAGCAGGATGATCGACCAGCCCCAGTTGCCGGTGAGCTTGTGGTAGTGCGAGAGAATCCAGAAGATCGGCTTGGCCACCGGCGTCAGGATGCCGTAGTCCTCCACCAGCTCGAAGCGCGGCGCCACGTTTTCCAGCACGCCCTGCGACACCGGGCCGATATAGAGCTTGTCGTCGAAGCTGTGCTCGGCGCCATCTTCGACCGGCTGCAGTTCGCCGGTGTACTGCGCCTGGTAAGGCTGGGTGCTGTCCGGGTTTTTCTTGCCGATGAAGGTCGCCGGCTGGTCCTGCGGCGGAATGATGGCGGCGACGAAATATTTTTGCAGCATGGCGATCCAGCCGCCGGTCTGGTTCGAGCTGTAGGCTTTTTTGTCGAGGTCCTTGAAGCTGAATTTCTCGAAGCGGTAATCGCTGGTTCCCGGCTTCTGCTCGTAGACACCGATACCGATGAACGTGGGCGTGAATGGCGGCTCGCGCCCGACTGCAACCGCGGTGCGCTGCCAGCGCACATAAGGACTGACGGAAATCGTCTGGGTGCCAGTATTTTCGAGGGTCTGCTCAAGTTCCAGCTGATAGCTGTTGCGATGGAAGCGGAAGATTTTCTGCACCGTGTAGCCATCGGCGTCGGTCGCTTCGAGCGGCACTTCCAGCGTGTCGGCGCCTTCGGCGAGACGATATTCCTTTCGTGCGGCGTGGTAGATCGTCTGACCGCTGCTGAGCGGTTTTTCGGCACCGGCCAAGCCGCTTTGCAGAATGAAGAAATGCCCGTTGCGATCGTCCAGCAAAGCGAGTTTCTTGTCCGGCGTTTTCTTGTCTTCGGCAAAATCCAGCAGTTCGAGACGTCTTAAATCTCCGCCGGCCGGATCGATCTCGGCTTCGAGCTTGTCGGTGAAGACGCGGATTCTGTCGCCACTGGCGGTCGCGCTGATCGCTGAATTGGGCGTGGTCGGCACTGCTGCTGATGGCGCGGTAATGTCGCCCGCTGGCGTCGTCGCCGGCATGGCCGCGCTCGATTCAGTTTGCGCGGCCCGTGCGGCAGCTTCGTTGACGTCCGTTTCCCAGGCGCGATAGAGGAGGAACAACAGCACGCCGATAATGGCGAACAGAATGGTGCGGCGATTTTCCATGCGCTAGGTTTCCGGAACCGGATCGAGCCCGCCAATATTCAAGGGATGGCAGCGGCAGATGCGTCGCACTGCGAGCCAACCGCCACGCCCGCAACCATGCCATTCAATCGCCTGGATGGCGTAGTGGGAACAGCTCGGATAAAAGCGGCAGCGCGGCGGCAACCAGCGACTAATGGCGGTCTGGTAAAAACGGATCAAGCGGATCAGCAGGACGCGCATCGGTCGGCAACTTTTTTCCATAGCTGCTGCAGGATTTCTCTGCATTGCGGCGCGGCCAGCGGCGCAGCACCCGGCTGTAGGTAGATCACCATGTCGACGGCGGGAAGTGTGGACGCAAGCTGCCGGAACATGTCGCGGATGACTCTCTTCAATCGGTTACGCCGCGCTGCCAGAGGAACCGCTTTCTTGGATATCGCCAATCCCAAGCGTGCGTGGCCGGTTTGATTGCCGATGAAGACCAAGCCGATCGGCTTCCGGGTAACTCTGATGCCCTGAGCGAAGGTGGTATCGAACTCGCTAGGTTTGAGCAAGCGGGACGCACGACTGAATTTTTGCGTTCCCGGCCTTGAGTTCGTTCCGTTTACGGGATTAGCCGCTTGCGACCCTTCGCACGGCGCCGTGCCAGCACCAAACGCCCGCCTTTCGTTGCCATCCGCGCGCGGAAACCATGCGTGCGCTTTCTGCGTAGCGTGTGCGGCTGAAAAGTGCGTTTCATTGCTATTTGCTCGAACCCGTCGAAAATCGTCGATAAGTATAAGCCGTGTTTGTTTGCGCGGGCAAGTTCGGGCTACGCACGCTTTTTAAGCTGTGGATAAGATCGTACTTGCGGGCTAGACTTGCCACCCACAGCATTAGCCGCACCCATCGTTATCCACCATGGTTCCCAAATCCACTTCAGCCGCGGCTTTGTTCGCAGGGCTTTCGCATGTTGGGCGATAGCGCTTGGGACCAATGTCTGGAAAGGCTGGAAGCAGAATTTCCTGAGCGTGAGATCAGCACCTGGATTCGGCCTTTGCGCGCGGTTGAGTCAGCTGATCATCTGACCTTGCTGGCGCCGAACCGGGTGGTGATGGATCGTGTCCGCACCGATTTTTTGCCGAAAATCCAGCGGGTTTTATCGAAACTGGCAGGTTACGATGTTTCCGTCAGCCTTGGCGTAGGCAGCACCGCCGAGCCTGTCCGGCAAGCCGTCCAGCAGCCAGCGGAGGTGAGCTCCGCGCCGCCCGTTCCAGCAATCGCCGAGCCGATGGCGGGTCACACCTTCGGCCGGCTCGACCCTCGATATACGCTGGATTCCTTCATCGAGGGAAAATCGAATTCCCAGGCACGGGCCGCGGGCCAGCAGGTGGCCAGTAGTCCAGGCGACGTTTACAACCCTTTGTTGATCTACGGCGAATCCGGGCTCGGTAAGACGCATTTGATGCACGGTATCGGCAATGCCATCATCAAACGATCGGTTTCTGCGCGTATCGTTTACGTGGGTGCCGAGCAATGGCTCAATCAATTTGTCTCCTCGATCCGTTTCGGCCGGGTTGCAGAATTCAAGGATTTTTATCGTTCTGCAGATGCCCTGTTGATCGATGACATCCATTTCATCGCCGGCAAGGAACAATCCCAGGAAGAATTTTTTCATACCTTCAACGCGCTGATTGACGGCCGCAAGCAGATTGTTTTGACCTGCGATCGTTATCCGCGCGAACTGGATGCCTTGGATGATCGGCTCAAATCGCGTTTCACCTGGGGTTTGTCGGTACCGATTGAACCACCTGAGTTTGAAACAAGGGTGGCCATTTTGTTGAACAAGGCTGACTCGATGGGTTTCCGCCTGCCCGAGGAGGTTGCCGCACTGGTTGCACAGCGGATTCGATCGAATGTGCGCGAACTCGAAGGAGCGCTGCATCGGCTCAGCGCTTCAGCAAGGCTCACCGGCACACCAGTCACCATCGAATTCGCCCGATCCTGCCTGCGCGATATGCTGGCTTCATACGATCGCGCAGTCACGCTGGACAATATCAAACGCACCGTCGCCAGCTACTACAACATTCGCCTGACCGATATCTCATCGCCACGACGCACCCGTTCGCTGGCGAGACCACGCCAGGTTGCCATGGCTTTGGCAAAAGAGCTGACGCAGCATAGTTACCCGGAAATAGGGGCTGCTTTCGACAAGGATCACACCACCGTGATGCACGCATGCCGAAAAATCGCCGAGTTGCGGGAAGTCGACGAGCGCCTGCGGGAAGACTTTGAAAACCTGCAGCGCACGCTGACGAACTGAAGTGCGGAATCTGAGGAAAGATAGCGTTGATGTCCTGTGTATAATTCAGGATTAACTTGCTGTGAATTATTTACCCACAGGTGATCCAGCAGGGTCACGCTGCTTCGCGAAGCTATATTCGATGGCGATAATCTGCAGTAAGTTAATGAAAATAATTAGATTTACCAAGTTATCCTGCGTTAATGGCTGACTCTATTATTAGTACATCGTCTTATAGAATCACTTATAAATAATGATGAACATCCAGACCTCCCGCAGCGAACTCTTGGGCGCGATCCAATCCGTAATCGGGGTTGTCGAACGGCGCCAGTCCTTGCCCATTCTCAGCAATGTGTTGCTGGTGGCAAATGACGATGAACTGTCGATTACCGCAAGCGATCTGGAATTGCAGGCGGAACGGCGAATTCGCATTCAAAACATTGTGCCCGGCAAAATGACATTGCCTGCGCGCAAGCTTCACGACATCTGCCGCGGCTTACCGGAAGGCGCTAATCTATCGATTGAGCAAGATCAGGCCCGCGCCGTAATTCGGTCTGGAAAGAGCCGCTATGTGTTATCGAGCCTGCCGGCTGACGAATTTCCGCTGATGGCGAGCACGGGCGCCGAGGTTGACGTCAAGCTGCGCGGCGGCGATCTGAAGGATCTGATCAACCGCACGCAGTTCGCAATCGCCCAGCAGGATGTGCGTTATTACCTGAACGGCCTGATGCTTGAACTCAAAACCGGCAAACTTCGCGTTGTTGCAACCGATGGTCATCGGCTGGCGCTGGCGGAAAAAGACAGCGGGATCACGGTGGACAAGGATGTTCAGGCGATTGTTCCGCGCAAGGCCGTGATGGAATTGCAGCGACAGCTCGAACAGACGGACCAGGAAATTTCGATTCGCATTTCCGTCGGCCAGATCGAAATCGATACCGGGGATTTGAAGCTGTTATCGAAGTTGATCGATGGCCGCTTCCCCGATTATCAGCGTGTGGTGCCCGATAACTCCGATAAATTGCTTAGCAGCCACCGCGAAAAACTTCGCTCGGCGCTGGCACGCGCCGCGGTGCTCTCGAATGAAAAATTCCGCGGTGTCAGGCTACAGCTCGATTCAACTATTCTAAAGATCGAGACACAAAATCCCGATCAGGAAGAAGCGCAGGAAGAGGTTGAGGTCAGCTATCAGGGGGCTCCTTTGGAAATTGGCTTCAATGTCAATTACTTGCTGGATGCTTTGGATGCGATCAATAGCGAGGAAGTCGTCATTGAGCTTCGCAGCGCCGACGCCAGCGGCTTGCTTTACGACCCGCTGCATAAGGAAAACAAGTACGTCGTAATGCCGATGAGGCTTTAGATTCCAGATCAATGTTCCACGTGGAACATTGATAATCAACACCGCATTAAAGGTAGTCAGTCATCGAATCGAACGAAACCAGCTACAACGCCAGCAGTATTCGAGTCCTGAGAGGCTTGGATGCGGTTCGCCAGCGGCCAGGCATGTATATCGGCGACACCGATGATGGCACTGGCTTGCACCACATGGTATTCGAGGCAGTCGATAACTCGATCGACGAGGCGCTGGCCGGCTATTGCACCGAGGTCAGCGTGATTATCCACGCCGACGGCAGTATCGCGGTGAATGACAATGGCCGCGGCATTCCGGTCGATATTCACGAGGAAGAAGGGCGATCGGCGGCCGAGGTCATCATGACCGTGCTGCACGCTGGCGGAAAGTTTGGCGGAAGCGGCTATAAGGTTTCGGGCGGATTGCACGGAGTCGGCATCTCCGTGGTCAACGCACTATCCGAGAAGTTGCTGCTGGATATTTATCGACAAGGTATTCATTACCATCAGGAATATCGGATGGGTGAACCCCTTGCACCGCTGAAAGCCGGAGATTCCACGACCAAGCGCGGCACATCGGTCCGGTTTTACCCGAACAAATCGATTTTTGGCGACACGGTTTTCCACTATGACATTCTGGCCAAGCGATTGCGCGAACTGTCTTTTCTGAACTCCGGCGTACGCATCGTACTGACCGAGGAAGCTGGCGGCCGCGAGGACATCTTCGAGTACAAAGGCGGAATTGGCGCTTTCGTGGAGTTTCTCAACCGCAACAAGGCGCCGTTGCATGAAACCATCGTCTACGTGAATCACGAGCGCGATGGCATGGTTATCGAAGCTGCGCTGCAATGGAATGATTCCTATCAGGAAAATGTTTTCTGCTACACCAACAATATTCCGCAAAAAGATGGCGGCACTCATCTGACCGGTTTCCGCAATGCGCTGACGCGGACCATCAACGAATACCTGGATGCGGAAGGGATCACCAAAAAGGAGAAGGTCGAAACCGCCGGCGAAGACGCCCGCGAAGGATTGACCGCGATTCTTTCGGTCAAGGTGCAGGACCCTAAATTTTCGTCGCAAACCAAGGAAAAACTGGTTTCCTCCGAAGTGAAGCCGGTGGTCGAGCATGTCATCACAGAAAAACTGAAAGAATTCTTGCTGGAAAAGCCGCGCGAAGCCAAGATCATTGCCTCGCGTGTGATCGACGCAGCGCGCGCGCGCGAGGCGGCGCGTAAAGCCAAAGAACTGAATCGGCGGAAAAGCGTGCTGGATATTGCCGGCTTGCCCGGAAAATTGGCAGATTGCCAGGAAAAAGACCCGGCGCAGTCGGAGATTTTCCTGGTCGAGGGCGATTCAGCCGGCGGCTCGGCCAAGCAGGGCCGCGACCGGCGATTCCAGGCGATCCTTCCGCTGAAGGGCAAAATCCTCAACGTCGAGAAAGCGCGGCTCGACAAGATGCTGTCGTCTGCCGAAGTCGGCACGCTGATTACCGCACTGGGCTGCGGCATCGGCCGCGACGAGCTGAAGCCGGAAAATCTGCGCTATCACCGCATCATCATCATGACGGACGCGGATGTCGACGGCGCGCATATTCGTACCTTGCTGCTGACCTTTTTCTATCGACACATGTTCAGTCTGGTTGAGCGTGGGCATGTTTATATCGCGCAGCCGCCGCTTTATAAGGTCAAAGCGGGCAAGCACGAAACCTACGTCAAGGACGACGACGAAATGGGTCGCTGGCTGATTGCCACCGCGCTGGATGGTGCGGAATTGCTCAACCAGAATGGTGACCAGCCCCTGTTCGAGACCGCACGCCTGGAAACCCTGTTGCAGGATTTTGCCAAAGCCGAGCGAGCCATCGAGCGCTTATCCCGGCATTACGATCCGGCCTTGCTGGAATTGCTGCGCCGGACGCCGTTGTCGAGCAATCTGGCGACGCTGAATGCCGCGGTTTCCCAGCTCGAAGAAACCTTGAACAAGCTTGGCGGTGGCACGCGCTACGAAATCAGCGGGGCTATCGTCGATTCGCTGCCGCAGCTGCAGTTGCGCCGGAATGTTCACGGCCTCGTTCGGGAACAGACGCTGGGCAAGGACTTTTTTGGTGGCGCCGATTATCAGCACTTCGTACGCCTAGCCCAGGAAACTGCCAGCGTCAGCCAGAGCGGCGGCATTGTTCGTCGAGGCGAGCGCGAGCAGGCGATCGAAGGTTTCGATCAGGCTTATCGCTGGCTGCTCGGCGAGGCCCGGCGTGGTCTCAGCATGCAACGCTATAAGGGGCTGGGCGAAATGAATCCGGCGCAGCTGTGGGAAACCACGCTCGATCCGAAAAATCGGCGGCTGGTAAAGGTCATGGTCGAGGATATTGTCGCCGCCGATCAGATGTTCACCACGCTGATGGGCGAAGATGTCGAGCCGCGCCGCGAGTTTATCGAAAAACACGCCTTGCTCGTCAGCAATTTGGACGTTTAAGTATATGAATTAAATCAGATTATTGTATGATTTACAGATAAGCGCCGAAACGCTGCTGAAAATCCGCGAGCGCTGCGTCCAAGGCCGGCTCCGAGTCAGCGGTCAAGGTGGCGTGCCCGATTTTACGTAAGGGTTTCGGGGTCTTGCCGTAAACGTGCAAATGCAGCCGATCGATATTTACCAACTCGGCCAGCGGCGGCAGGTCGCCGATGAAATTCACCATCACCGAGACGCCGCGCTGCGCGGTGCTGCCCAGGTTCAGGCCAGTGACCGCGCGGAGATGATTTTCGAACTGCGAAGTCTCCGCGCCTTCAATGGTCCAATGCCCGGAATTATGTACGCGCGGTGCGATCTCGTTGGCGAGCAGCTGGCCATCGACAACGAAAAACTCGAACGCCAGCACACCGACGTAATCCAGATGCTTCATCACCCGCAGCAAATAGCTTTCGGCCTGCGCTTGCAGTGGATCGTTTTGCCGCGGCCGCGCGGTTCTGATAATGCCGTCCCGATGCACATTTTCGACCAGCGGATAAAACGCGACGCTGCCATCGAGTGCGCGAACGCCGAGGCAGGACACTTCGCGCTCGAAAGGCACCCACGCTTCCAGAATCAGCGCCGGACTGCCGATCGATTGCCAGGCGCTTGCGCAGTCCGAAAAATTCCGCAGTCGCACTTGCCCCTTGCCGTCGTACCCCATTCGCCGCGTTTTCACTATCGCAGGCACGCCGATTTCCCTCGCGGCAAGCTCAAGCGCGGGCAGTGAATCCACCGGCCGATAGCGTGGCACCGGAATGCCGAGCCGCTCGAACATCTGCTTTTCGTCGAAGCGATCCTGGCCGGCGGTCAGCGCCTGCGGAGCGGGACGAAAAGGCACGCGCGCCGCTACAAAATCCGCCGCCGGCGCGGGCACGTTTTCGAATTCATAGGTGGCGACATCGATCTGCTGCACGAACGTCGTCAGCGCTTTTTGATCCAGATAATCGGCATGCAAATGCGCACCCAGCGGCGACGCGCAAGCTTCCGCGGCGGGGTCCAGAAAAACGAATTCGAGGCCGAGCGGATAGCCCGCCAAAGCCAACATCCGGCCAAGCTGGCCAGCGCCGAGTATGCCGACTCTCACGAAAAATAATCGCTAGCGCGAGAGCGGCTTGCCGGGCAAGGCCGGGTCGGCATCTTCCAGTACGCGAG
>CAJCJH010000124.1 GCA_903970615.1 Rhodospirillales bacterium | reverse complement strand
AAGACGGCCGGTGGCGCGGCCGCCGATACGCTCCAGCGGATTGTCATCGAGTCGATCCGGATCGACGCCGATCTCGTGCAAAGCCCGGCTGTTGAAAAACCAGCAACGCCCGCCGCGATGTTGCATGCGAATCGGCCGCGCCGGTCCGTGTCGATCCAGCCAGTCTCGATCGATCAAACCGGCCACGCTTTCGTGGTAGCCGGTTCCGCGCAGCCATTCGCCTGGCGCCAGTGACGCGGATGCCGAATGCAATCCCACACTCAGCGCCGTTTCGCACAGCACTTCCGGCGGTCCGCACCGCACCGACGCCTGCTCCGCCGCCAATGCTCGAAGGTGCAGATGCTGATCGTGCAGACCAGGCAATAGCAGCCCACCCATCGCATCGAAAACGAATTCCGCTTGGCGTCTTTGCAGCCGCGGTCCCAGCGCTTCGATGAGGCCATCGGAGATTCGCAGATCGACGCGCCTGAGCGCGCCGGCTTCGCAGAAAATCTCGGCATTGCGAATCAACATTCGACGCGCCAATCCCTCAAAACCTTCGCCGTATCAGCACCCAAAGGCCGCGCTTGTCCCCGCGGTAAATCAGCGGCGGGTGCCGCGATTTCTCCTGCGGCCAGTTGCTGCCAACCTTGCCAGCGCGTGCGCAACGCAGAAGCTGAATGCGGCCGATCGAAGTTCGCAATCTGCGCCACGACATCGCGCATTGGGATCGACAGCAGCCTTCCGCCGCCCTGTTGATATACCGCCCAAGCTGCGAGCGCAGCATGCAGGCCGGTCAAGGGATCACCGATCGCATCGGCACAGAGCAGCGTCTGGCCGCTTGCCATCCGCAGCAGTTCAGTAAGTCCACCGGCGACGCCGGCATCATCACCGTAGGCGATCCATTGATCCTGCGGTGCGCGGCGGCCATAGCCGGTGATGCTGATCCAGGTCTGGCCATTGCCGTTGCGGATGCGCGCTTCCGCATCAATGCCCAGCTGCCGCAAGGCGCGCGGGCGCGATGCCTCGATAACGATATCCGCACTATCCAGCAAGTCGCTCAACTGCGTGCACCCGGCCGCCGTCGTCAAGTCGATCGCCACGTTGAGCTTGCCGGCGTTCATCGCATCGAAAAAAACCGGTGAGCCTGATCGCGCGCCGTCCGGCCGCGAGACGCTTTCAAGCTTCACCACCTCGGCGCCGAGCATGGCCAGCAAACGGCCGCATAGCGGCCCGGCCCACAGCGATGAAAGATCGAGCACGCGCGGGCGTTGATTTTCCCGCCGCTGCTTTCGCGGGCCTTCGGCGATAGTCGTAAACCACGCTCGATTGGCCCAAGCTCGATTGACTGGCGGAATTTCGGATCGCACAACCGCAAGCCCGAGCCAGCGCGCGCGCTGCACGAGTTCATCCGCAGGCCGCTGAATCACAAGTTCGCTGATTTGCGGCCAGTCCGCAGCCGGCGCTTGCAGCCAGGCGGGTACCAGCGACCAATCCTCATCGCGCGCCAGATTCACCGCGAGCCTTGCATCGCACGCAGAGAGCAGACGACAACTGCCGCCCGCCGATACGTCGCCGCGCCGCGTCGCGCCAGACCATGCCGCACGCTCCGCCAACAGCGCCGCACCGCGCAGATGATCCAGCGCACTGGCCTCGGGCGACAGACTCGCCAAGGCGGCCAGCGCACCGTCCGCACACGAAGCAATGGCTACCGGACACATCTGCGGCTCGCCGTCGGCGGCACCGGTCAGCCACATCAAACCGCTGCGCGCGAAAGCCACCGCGGGATGTTGCTGGATGACCGACAGCGATCGTTGCGGATGCGCACCAAGCTGTTGCAACAGGAGCCGGCCATAGCATTCGCCGGCCTCGGTTTCGATGGCGAAAGCGCTGCGCTCTGCAACGGCAAGAGATGCGGCGATGTCGTCAGGCATGGCTCGTCATACCGCGCGTTTACGCTGCTCCCATAATTGTTCCGCACGCTGCTTGACGGCATGGCTCATGCCGGAAAATCCCGTCTGCAAACGCGCGCCGAGCAGGCCACGAACCAGCGGCACCAGCCAGCCTTGCAGACGGAACTGCGACTGATAACGGCAGCGCTGCGCGTCGAGCGCGCGGATCTGATGCGCACGCCGGCTCGACAAGGCACCCGCCGGAGCCGGTTTCATCCGATAGGCGAAGCCGCGGCCCGCATCGTAATCGGTGACGAATTCACGCTGGAATTGCGCACGTTTGCCAAGCTTCACTCGCATGTCGATCGTATCGCCGGGCTTGAGCGTGGATCGTACTTCGATACAGAACGGGTTCCATTCGCCATAGCGCGGCAGATCGCTGATGACTTCCCAGACCACTTCGGCAGGCGCGGAAATTTCCAGATCGTGTTCGATGAGGAAGGCCACGATTCGGGTTTACGCCACCGCCGTTTGCGGTTGCGGCTGAAGCTCGGCCAATTCCTGCCGCACCTGCCGCCGCAACACCTTGCCGAGTTCGTTGTACGGCAGCTGATCCCGAAACGCGATGACTTGCGGCACCCGCGACGAACGCAATTGTCGCTTGACGAAATCCTGCAATTCTTCGATGGACGCCTGCGCATCCGGCTTGAGCACGATCGCAGCGGCCACGCCTTCGCCCCATTGTTCATCCGCAATGGCGACGACCGCTGCGTCGGCGATGGCCGGATGTTGCAGCAGCACGTCTTCGATCTCGCCGGGCGAAATATTCTCGCCGCCGCGCACGATCACATCGTCCGCGCGGCCATCGAGGAACAGATAGCCGTCGGCATCGAGATAACCGCGGTCGCGCGTGGCAAACCAGCCCTCCGCATCGAGCGGGCTGCCTTGCGGCTGACTCACTGCCTGGCCTTGCGACAGATATTCACCGGACACCTGCGGCCCGCGCACGAACACCAGGCCGGCTTCGCCAGCGCCGAGCACGCGGCCATCTTCTGCACGGATTTCGATTTCGACAGCGGCCGTCGGCCGGCCGACCGAAGACAGCCGCCGCCGCACTTCCGGCTGGTTTGAAGTGATCGCGGACCGATGATCCTCCGGGCCGAGCACCGCGATCGTCGAACTGGTTTCGGTAAGTCCGTAAGCGTTGGTGAAATCGACCTGCGGCAGCAGCCGCATCGCGCGTTCGATCGTGACCGCCGGCATTTTTCCGCCGCCATAAGCGAGCGAACGCAACGCCGGCAGTTTTGCATACGCACTTTTTTCCAGCAGATCGACAATGCGCCCGAGCATCGTCGGCACAACGAAGGCATTGCTCACCTGTTCGCGCTGCACGGCATCGATCCATGCGGCGGCGTCGAAAGCTTCCAGCTGCACCATGCGACGGCAGGCGTAGGTGGAACTGAGCACCGCGGAAATCCCGGCGATGTGATAAGGCGGCACTGTCACCAGAATCGCATCGTCGTCTCCGGCGCAGGCGAATTCCACGGTGCCGATGATGTAGCCCATCAGGTTTTCGTGACGCAGGATCGCCGCCTTTGGCTGACCGGTGGTGCCGCTGGTGAACAGCTGCACGGCGATGGCGCGGGGATCGTCGGTGGCCTCGGGCAAAGCTTCATCGGTATCCGGCAAATTCAGGAATGCCTCGCGGGCGATTACGCGAATGCCTTCGCGTTCATCGACCAGCGCGAGATGTTCGCCGCCCGCGATCACCGCTGCGGGTGCGATGCGCGCCAGCAGCGCGTTGATTTCTGCGCGGGTCAGCCGGTAGTTCAGCGGCACATACGGAATGCCGGCATAAGCAGCGGCGAAAATCGCAACCGCGGCCGCGGGACTGTTGACGTCGAGCAGGGCTACCCGCGATGCGCCGCTGACACGCAAGTAAGCGGCCCCCGCATATGCGCGCTGGCGCAGCTCGGCGTAAGTCAGCCGCTGCGCACCGGCGACGACGCCGACACGATCGCCGAAGGCATCGGCGGCCATGTCGAGAATCATCGTGATATTCATCGGTGCGCCCTACGCTCAGTCGGACGAAGGCAACTGTTTGGCCTGCTTGATTTCCAGCGCCGCGCCGCCGAGCGTCAAGCTGCCTTTGCCACCTTTGGTACACAGCAGTTCGAGCGATTCATCGGCGTTGACATAACGCTTGCCGATCAGCGTTTCGCCACTATCCGCGGAATCGATGGCGGCCGGTTCCGGCGCAGGCGCATTGGCGCCGAGCATGTCCACGCCGCCGCATTGCACCCGATGTTCGCCCGGCGGCGCCTTGATGACCATCACCTGTACTTCGCTCACTGCGCTCTTGAAACGTCCGCCGGCTTTCAGCGCGATCATTGCCATTGTTGAATCTCCCAATCCTGAAATCAGTGCATTCGTGCGGCAGCCCATTCGGCCAGTCGGTCGAACAGTTGGGCGCGCGCAGGAAATATGAAATGACTATGCCCGGCTTGCGGCAACACCTCCAGCGTAACGTCGCGGCTGGTGCTGAACGCTGCGGGAATGAGCTGCGCGGGGCCGGTCATGTCGAGTTCGCCCACGCCGATGAAAACCGGCACGTCGATCGCTGCGCATTCGGCTGCGATATTGCCCGGCAGCATCGACAGAAATGCCGGCACCGGCAGCATCGGCGCAAGTGCAGGTTTGAGCGCGGCGATACCGCGCGGATCGGCTTTCGCGGCCGCGAAAAGATCGCCGGACTGCGGCGATGAACGCCGCACCGAAGGCGCATCGCCAAACTGCGCACGCGCCAATCGCTCCAGTTCTTTGCGGATACCGACCGCATCGGCGGCCATCAAGCCGAGTGCTTCTTCGCTCACATATTGCGGCAGGCCGCCAGTGGAAAAACCCAGCACCGCGACTGCCGCGTGCGGATGAAATTCATGCTGCTGCACGAGCGTGAGCAAGGCACCCATCGAATGGCCGACACCAATGGTTCTCAGATTCGTCAGCGCGGGCAGTTCGCTGGTGAGCGAGCCATCACGCAAAGCGCTGACGATGTATTCGACGGCGTGCTGGTTCGTCTGGGTCAACACTTCCGGCGTCAAACTGAAAACATCGCGCGGACGGCTACTGTCGCCAACGCCGAGGTGATCCACCAGAATGACGATGAATCCGCGCGCGCGCATCTGTTCGGCGAAGCTGAAATCGGTGCCGCCATCGGCTGGAATCAGATCGAAGAAACGCCGGTTCATGCCGCCGCCGGGCAGGCACACCAGTGCGATCGATGGCTGCGGGAATTGTGTGCGATCAGGCCATCGAACTTCGACGGCAAGCTGCAAGCGATTTTCGCCCGGCAAGCTCAGGCCGCTATCGACATGCCGGATGATGCTGCGCGCCGGCGCCAATGGTTTCAGCGGCGTCTTCGACGGCTCGGCCACGGCAGACATGCGTGCGCTTCAAACCTTCGCCAGAATGGCGCCAGCCATGCCGGATGAGCACAGCGCGTAGTCGACTTTCGCAACCTGGTTCACCGCCGTGCCGCGGACCTGCCTCACCATTTCGGCGATGCTGTTCATGCCGTGGATGTAGGCTTCGCCGATCAGTCCACCGTGCGTATTTACCGGCAGTTTTCCGTTCAATTCGAGATTGCCGTCGGCGACGAAATCCCTGGCCTCGCCGCGTTTGCAGAAACCAAAGGCTTCGAGCTGCTTGAACACCTGCGGCGTGAACGCATCGTAGAGCATCGCCACCTGCATATCTTCGGGCTTCATGCCGGTCTGCGCGTAGAGCCGTTTCGCGGTGCCTTCGGCTTCCGGCATCAAGGCGAGATCGGCATCGTGATAATAGTTCGAGATCACTTCGACGTTATACGGAATCGACTGGCACGCACCGACGATGTGCACCGGTTTCTGTTTGAGATCGCGCGCGCGTTCCAGCGAAGTCACCAGAATCGCCTGGCCACCATCGGACTCCTGGCAGCAGTCGTAAAGACGCAGCACCGGCTCGACAATCCACTTCGCATTCTGATGATCGTCAAGCGTGATCGGCTTGTTGTAAAACCAGGCTTTGGGATTACTCGCCGCATATTTTCGCTGCACCACGGAGACGCGGCCGAAGTCTTCATTGCGAATACCGTAGACCTGCATATAGCGTTGCGCGGCGAGCGATTCCCAGGTGCCGGGCGTCATCGCGCCGAACGGTACGCACCACAGCAGCGAGCCGGTGCCATTGCCAGCGGTGTAGCTGCCGCCGCTGGCGTTCTGGCCAAAGCGATACTGGCTGCGTTCGTTCATCGCACGCCAGATCAGCACGTTTTTGCAGAGACCGGCGTTGACCAGCGCCATCGCCTGATAGATCGTCGCCACCGCCGCCGCACCGCCGCCGGGAATGCGCGCGGTGTACGCAAGATCGTTGACGCCGAGACAGCGCGCCAGCGTGATTTCATCGCTGTTGTCGAGCGTGAAGGTAATCATGCCGTCGATATCGCAGGGCGCGATACCGGCATCGTCGCAGGCCGCCTTGGCGCATTCGGCGGCGAGTTGCAATTCGCTACGGCCGGATTCCTTCGAGAATTCCGTCGCACCGATCCCCGCGATCGCTGCTTCCTGAAATGTGCGGCTCATGCGCCGCGTCCCAGCGGACGGAACACCGGCACCTTATGTTTGCCCATAGTGTCCGCAAACATCACTTCAACCGGCATGCCGGCTGTGACTTGCTCGAAAGCGATGCCCTCGATATTCGAGACGAAACGAAAGCCTTCCTCGAGTTCGATCACCGCGACGATCGGCGGCTCGCGGAAGCCATAAGCGGGCGGGTGCTGCGGCCGAATCCAGGTGTAAATCTTGCCGCGGCCCGACAGCGCCACTTCCTCGCGCTTGACGCTGAAGCAATGCGGGCACATCGGCCGCGGCGGAAAACGGAAGCGATTGCAGTCGCCGCATTTCTGGCCGAAGAATTCGCTGCGATCCGCCGCGTCCCAGAAAAATTTCGCATCGGGCGTGACGATCGGCGCGAGGCGGATCGGCTTGTCGCCATCGTTTGCAGCAGTCGGGTTCATGGATTTTACGAGAGTTTTAGTAGCACGATGGATAAGCTCAGGCAGCCTTGCGCGGCGGCATGCGCGGCATGCCTGCAAAACCGATGGCAAACTGTTCTTCGAGCGTTTGGATTTCGCTTTCGCTGTAGCCGAGTTCGCCGAGGATTTTCTGCGTATGCTCGCCGACGATCACCGGACGCCCCTGAATCACGCCGGGTGTTTCGGAAAGATCGAACAGCAGGCCGATCTGGTCGAGCTTGCCGACATGCGGATGCGGATACGACACCACCCATTTGCGCCGCTGGAATTCGGCGTTGTCGTGCAGTTTTTTCGAGAAATCTTCCGCGACGATTTCGACCGGAACATCGGCAGAATCGAGCTTGGAAAACCAGTTGGCAGCATCGTCCGTTTTCAATTTGGCGGCGATCAAATCGGCCAGCGCGGCATCATTCTGTTTGCGCGCATCAGCCGTTGCAAAACGCGGATCGACCGCGAGTTCGGCAAGCCCGGTCGCGGCGAACAACGCATCCCAATGACTGGCATTCACCGCGACGATGCAGAGCCATCCCTGCCGGGTTTCATAGAGCCGATGTCCCGCTGAATAGCCGTACTGCATACCGTCGATTTTCGGCCGCTCGAAGCCGCTGCCATCCGGCCTCGCCACCGCATAGGACGTGTTCAGCAGCGCGGCGTTGATGATCGAGGTATCGACCATCTGGCCTGCACCGGTGCGATCGCGGTGATACAGCGCCTGGATCACCCCCACCGCCGACAGGAAGCCGTTGCCGGTATCGCCGAAGCTGGTCAGGCTCCACAGCGGTTTGCCGCCATCGTGCATGCCGCCGTCCTCGAACTGGATGCCGGACAAACACGCGCCGGTCTGGTCGTTGCCCGGCAAGCCGGCACGCTCGCCGGTTTCGAAGCCGCGCGTGTGGCAGTAGATCAAATCCGGCTTCAGTTTCTTCAGCGACTCATAATCGATCTTGAGCCGCTCGGCCGCGTCATAGCGCATGTTGTGATGCACCACATCAGCCTTCGCCAGCAGCTTGTGGAAGATCGCCATCGCGCGCGGATCTTTCAGATTCAGCGTGATGCTCTGCTTGCCGCGGTTCGCCATGTAGGCGATGTGCACGCGATGCCAGAACATATCGTAAAGGCCGTTGATCTTGATGACGGTCGCACCCAGATCGCTGAGCAACTGCGTGCCGAACGGTCCGGCAATCGCAAGACCGAGATCAAGCACGACGATGCCTTCCAGCGGCGCCTTCAGTTTTCTGCCGCTCGCTACGTTGCCGGGCTGCGGCGCCGGCCGTGCGGCTTCGGCCTTGACCTGCTCGGTATGCTCGCCAGGCTTGGGCGCATGCGCGCCGGGCCGGGATGGATTCGCGCTCAGCTTGTAGGTCTGGCCGACAGTGCGCAGCGTGCCGAGTTCGGGATCGGTGGTTTCCACCACGCAGCCGTCCTTCAGGAACAGCGGATCGATCAGCGAAGCCTCGGCCGAGCGCACGTTTTGCATGGTCATCTCGGCGGTCGCGGCGGCGGCGACCCAATCCTTCGCCGGGAACCGCGCCACTGCTTCGGCGAGGATCGGCTGGTAATGCGTCATCACCAGCAGTTCTTCCGGTCCGGTACCAAAGCGGTCGGGATCGTTCTGTACCGTCAGGTCCGGCGATGCGTTGAGGGTTGCGCCGGTCGATGAGCCAAGGATGAAGCGCGGATTCGGCACCCAGTTGTGAATCCATTCGCCGTCGGCGCATTTGAACTGACCCTTCGGCGCCTTGCAGCCCAGAATCCAGGAATCGAAACCGGGCGCATCGATGTTTTCGGCGCGCATCCACACCCCTGCCGCGCCGGCCATCGCACCTTGCAGCAAGGAAGTCTCCACGCGCTGGCCGAGACCACTGTGCTCGCGCGCACGCAAAGCCGCGTTGATACCGACGCTGGCCGCGAAGAACGCGCCGAGACTCGGCCAGTACGACGATGGAAACAACGGGCCGGGTCGCGGCGCGCCCTGCACCCAGTCGTAGGGCACTTCCATGTCGGGGAATGGATCATCGCGTCCGGCGAGGTGATTCAGCGCGCCTTCGGCCCAGCCGCGCTGTTCCCAATGCAGGCCGGTGCGCGCCGCGACCAGCGCATCGTAGGCCGGACGATTGGCATCCGCAGTGTCGCGGCCATAGCCGGTGATCGAGCAATAAATCAGGCGCGGATTCAGTGCCGATAAGGTTTTGTAGTCGATGCCGAGCCGCTCGGTCACACCCGGTGCATAGCTCTCGACGATCACGTCCGCCGACTTCGCCAAGACCAGAAAACTGTTGTTGTCAGCAGCGTCTTTCAAGTCGAATACCGCACTCTTCTTGCCGCGCTGCCAGACCTTGTAGCCCAGCTGGTCGCGGAACGGATCGCCGCCCGGCGGCTCGATCTTGGTGACGGCGGCGCCGTGATCGGCCATCAGCATCGTCGTCATCGGCCCAGCCACACCCCAGCTGAGGTCCAGCACGCGAATTCCTGCAAGCACTCCAGCCATAGTGTTATCCAATGTTGTTTTGGTTTGCTCGACGAGGTCTCTGAAACTTCGTCCGGCAACGCGAAGACCTTAGTTCGCGCAAGCCCATACCTGCATGCTGCAAATGGACGAGACCTCGCCCGCGCGCTGCTAAAGTCCGAAGGTGCGCAAGGCATTCTGGCTGACGATCTTGCGCCGGTCGGCAGCGGGAATACCGGCTTCGGCGCATTGACTGACCACCTGCGATTGCGAGTTCGGCCAGCAGGTTGCGGGATGCGGAAAATCGGTTGACCAGTACAGGCAATCCGCGCCGAAGTATTCGTAAAACGCCTTCAGACCTTTCGGTTCATACATGAATGTGGCGCCGCATTGCTTGCGGAAGGTTTCGCTCGGTGGCTGCTTCACGCCAGGAAATTCATAATGCTGATGCATGCGCGGATCGAGCAGGGTTTCAAAAAACCACGGCAACCAGCCGAGGCCCGGCTCGACGAAAACCACCTTCATTTTCGGATAGCGTTCGAGCGTGCCGGTGAGAATCCAGAAGCACAGGGTCTCTGCCAGCGGTGCCCACGGCATGGCAGTGAAAATGCCTTTTTGCGGCGTTGGATCGCGGCGGAAGACGTCCCAGAGATGGGTCTTCATATCGAGATGATTCATGATCGTCAGACCGCTGGCCTCGATCGTTTGCCATAGCGGCGCATATACCGGATCGTGAAAATCCGGCAGGCCGAGATCACTTGGAAACGGCGTCAGCTGCACACAGCGCGCCTTGTAGTCGCGCACCAGCCGTTCGACTTCACTGATCGCAAATGGAATATCCTGCAGCGGCAGTTGATAGGCGCACAGCAGGCGGTCCGGATCGCTCGATGCGAAATCCGCCATCGACTGGTTGTAACCGCGGAACACTTCCTTCCAGTCGCTGCCCATCAGCGCCGGATGGCAGATTTTGGCGCCGCCGAGTTCAGGGAAAATGACTTCCGCGTGAACGCCGTCGCGGTCCATCGCCCGCAGCTTGCCGAGCGGATCTTTATAGCCCGGATCCTGCGAAGCCGAGGGATCGACGAAATCTTCCAGATGCAACTGCGGCTGACCACCGCGCAGCACCTTCGCCGCATGCACTTCAGCCTTCGCCGTGGCATCGTCCCAGACCGCGTGCAGATCACGCCGCAGACGCTGCTTGACCCAATCGGAAGTGAAGTAGACATGCGAATCCGCCGAGATCAACTGTTCCGTTTCGACTGCTTGCATCGGTGTTCTCCTCGTGATTTTGTTTTCTTCACCGCCAGCGTCTTGCGCTTGCGGGCGATGCTAGCGCTTCATCACCTCGGCCAATTTTCCCGGGTGCTCATGAGCGGCCGGAAGACGGCACGATCCGCGGCCGCGCGGCGGTCAGCGCGTAAGTCTTGCCGCCATCGCGGAACAGCCACGCACCCAGCGCCGGCAACAGGCAGATCGCGCCGAGCATGTTGTAGAGAAACATGAAGGACAGCAGCAGGCCCATGTCGGCCTGCAGTTTCAGTGCGGATAAAATCCAGGTGCCGACGGCCACCGACATGGTGATCGCGGTAAACACCGCCGCGCTGCCGCGCTCGTCCATCGCCAGCGAGAAGGATTCCTGGAAACTGCGGCCTTCGTTCATGTAGTGCGTGATCCGCTCGAACAGATAAATGCCGTAGTCCACGCCGACGCCGACACCCAGCGCGATCACCGGCAGCGTGGCTACTTTCAGACCAATGCCGAGCACCGCCATGAAGGCGTTGCAGAAAATCGAAACGATGGTCAGCGGCACGATCACGCACAGCGCGGCGCGCCATGAGCGGAACGTGATGAAGCACAGCAAGGTCAATGCGCCGAAGATCGCCAGCAGCATTTTTACTTCGGCCGCGGCTACCGCTTCGTTGGTCGCCGCCATCACACCAACATTGCCGCTCGCCAGCCGCATGGTGACACCCTCCACCGGATTCGCGGCGATGAATTTCTTGATCTCGGCAATCGCGTGCGCGATGGTTGCGCCTTCGTGATCCTGCATGAAAATCAGCGTCTGGATCGCGCGGCAATTCTCGGTGTTCAGGCCCAGCCCCGGATCGAACGCACGCGAGCCGGTGGATAGCCCGACCTCGCTGCGCGGTAGCGTGCGCCAACGCGGATTGCCCTCGTTGAAAGCCGAAATCACCAGCTTGCCGATGCCGGCAACACTCGTCACCGAGCGCACGCCGGCGACGCCGCGCATGTAAAGATCGAAGCGGTCGATTAAGTCCACCACCGGATAATGCAGGCAGGAATCGCCCTCGAAATCCGGCGCCTCGACGATCACGCTGAGCATATCGACGCCGATATCGTAGGAACCGGCCACCGCGCGGCTATCGATGTTGTAACGTGAATTGGCGCGCAGTTCCGGCGCGCCGCTGCCGGAATCACCGATCACCATTCCGCGCGACAGCAGGCTGGTTCCCGCCAGCAGCAGCAGACAGACGCCGAAGACATACAGCGCGGTGCGTTCTTCGGCGCATTTGCCGACGGCGCGCCATAGTCGGGTCAAGCCGCTGGCCTGGGCGGTGCGCCAAGGCTGCTTCCAGCTCGAAGATTCCAGCCGGACATGCGTGAGGATGATCGGCAGAATCATCTTGTTGGTGACGATCATCAGCAGTACGCCGAGGCATGCCGTGACGCCGAGTTCGCGCACGATCGGAATGTCGATGAACATGATGACGGCGAAGCCGAGCGCATTGGTCAGCAATGCCACCGCGCCGGGAATGAACAGCTTGCGGAATGCGGCGCGCGACGCTTCGACCGCGGATGCGCCGCCCACCACTTCGTTGCGCCAGGCGTTGGTCATCTGCACCGCGTGGCTGACGCCGATCGAGAAAATCAGAAATGGCACCAGGATCGACAGCGGATCGATGCCGAAGCCGATCAGCGGCAGCGTGCCGAGCAGCCACAGCACCGGCAGCAGCGCAACGGTGAGCGCGGTGAAGGTCAGCCGCGGCGAGCGCGTGTACCAGTAAAGCAGGCAGGCGGTGATGACGAACGCGAGCAGGAAAAATCCGATCACGCCGAGCAGGCCGTGAATTACATCGGCCAGCAATTGTGCGAAGCCGACGATATTGACTTCGATATCGGCATTGTCGAACCGCGCGCGCAGCGCTTCGAGCCGCTTCTGCACTTCCCAGTAATCGACCTTGCTACCGTCGTTGGGATCGTAATCCTGCAGGTCGGCACGGATCAGCGCGCTCTTCAGATCATTGGCGACGAGCAGACCGAGCTGCCCGGAATTCTCGACGTTATGACGCACCTGCTCCAGCTGCTGCGGCGTGCGATCGAATTGCGCCGGCACCACCGGCGCGCCGCGGAAGCCATCCTCGGTGATTTCGATGTAATAAACATCCGGCGTAAAGATCGACGAAACCTTGGTGCGGTTGATGCCGGGAATCGAAAACACTTCATCGGTCGCCTGCTGCATCGACTGCATGAATTCTGGATTGTAGATATCGCCCTTGCCCTTCCAGTGCAGCGAAATCAGCATGGTGTTCGCACCTGAAAAATTCTTCAGGTACTGCATCATCGTCTTCATGTACGGATGCTCGACCGGAATCAGCTTGAGGAATCCGGGGTCGAGCTTGAGATGGGTGGCGCTATAGCCGAAGCCCGCGGTCATCATCAGGAAAACGATCGACAGCCAATGCCGGCGCGCGATCAGGATGTCTGAAAACCGGTTGACCAGCCTGCCCAGCCCGAATTTCATCGATGCGCTCCGCCGGCATCTCCCGCGATCAGGTTGATGCCGCCGTCGCCGCCGGTGAGCCAATGCGTATTATCCAGCGGCAGAATGGTCGAAAAGGCCTTGCGGCCTTCGGCGGCGACGCGCGTGAAGCTGGCGCCGGCGTCGTGCGACTCCAGCACCGTTGCGGCATCGCCGACCAGCAGCACCTCGCCCGCCAGCGTCACCGCACCGCCGAACAGCGACAGATCGGTCGGCACGGCGATCTTGGTCCAGTGCGCGCCGGCATCGCCGCTGCGAAACACATTGCCACGCATGCCGTAGACCAGCAGCGCATTATTTTTCAGCGACAAAATACCGAAGAACGAACCGGCATAAATCGATGGCAGGCTTTGCCAGTGGTCGCCGTTGTCGTGCGAACGCATCAGCAGGCCGCGTTCACCGGCGAGAATCAGGCTGCCATCGCTGCAGGCGGTAATGCCGTAAATATGCCGGTCCTCGTCGGCTGATACGGCGGAATCACTGAACGGAAATGCATTGGGATCGGCCGGCTTGGCAGGCACTGTAGATTTCGCAGCCTTTGCATCGTCGAGTGAAATTTTCTGCCAGCTGCGGCCTTGGTCATCGGAGCTGCGCAGTTCGCCGAAACCGCCGAACGCAAACAGGCGGCCGGAGTAAGGACCGGCGATGCCGAGCAGCGCGTTACCCTGTTCGCCATCGAAAGCCATTTCTTTCCAGGTCTCGCCGCGATCATCGCTGCGCAAGATCCAGTTGTCGTGGCCGACCGCGATCGCTGTTTTGTCGTCGATGAAAGCCACCTGCGTCAACGACGAGCCGCGCGGATGGGCGATGCTCGCTTCGCGCCACGGTCCGGTGGGCGAGTCTGCGATGAGAATGTGACCTTGCTCACCCGCGGCGATCAAGCGCCTGCCGGAGGCGGCGAGTCCGTTGATGAGAAGGCGATCGACATGAATGACGCTCGGCGGAAATGACGGCACCGGACGCGGCGAGAACGAAAAAATAGTTGCCGCCGCAGTCAGGATCACGAACACGATCGCCGGCCAGCCGAACGTCGCCTGCCGTCTCACCCGGAGTTTTTCCAGGTCTGCTGTCATCACTCGCGCCATTTGCTCATCCTCCGGTTTCACCGGTCCGGTCGTTGCCGGAATCGATGGTGTTGCTGCTGCGCTAACCTGGAATTTCAAACAGGCCCGCGGCACCCATGCCGCCGCCGATGCACATCGTCACCACGACATAACGCACAGCGCGGCGACGGCCTTCGATCAGCGCATGCGCAACCATGCGCGCGCCGCTCATGCCGAACGGATGACCGACCGCGATCGCGCCGCCATCGACGTTGAGCCGCGCATCGGGAATGCCGAGTTGGTCGCGGCAATAAATCACCTGCACGGCGAACGCTTCGTTGAGTTCCCACAGACCGATATCGGCAATCGACAATCCGTGCCGTGCCAATAATTTCGGCACCGCGAACACCGGGCCGATGCCCATTTCGTCCGGCTTGCAACCGGCCACCGCGCAGCCGCGATAAATGCCCAGCGGTTTGAGCCCTCGCCGCGTGGCTTCGTCGCTACTCATCAACAACACCGCCGCGGCACCATCGGAAAGCTGCGAAGCATTGCCGGCGGTGATGTGGCGGCCCTGCGCAACCCATTTGCCGTTTTTCCAGACCGGTTTGAGCGCGGCCAGACTTTCGCGCGTAGTGTCGGCGCGCGGACCCTCGTCTTTCGCCAGCGTTACCGATTGCTTTTCGGTCGGCTGGCCTTGCTTGTCGTAAAGCTGCTTCAGCGCTGTGAGTGGCACGATCTCGTCATCGAAGCGGCCGGCGGCTTGCGCGGCAGCGGTGCGCTGCTGACTTTGCAGCGCGTAATCATCCTGCGAGTCGCGCGAAATGCCGTAACGCTCGGCGACCAATTCAGCCGTCTCGATCATCGGAATGTAGGCGGTCGGCTCGGCGGCGACCACGGCTTCGGAAACCGCGCGATAGCTGTTCTTGTGCGCGTTCTGCGTCAGGGAAATGGATTCGACACCGCCGGCGATGATGATCGACTGCTCGCCCGCGAGGATGGTTTTCGCCGCCGCCGCGATCGTCATCAATCCGGATGAACACTGGCGGTCGAAGGTCATGCCGGGAACCGTTTCCGGCAAGCCTCCGGTGTAGGCACAGAGCCGTGCCAGATTGTAGCCCTGCGTGCCCTGCTGCGCGGCGCAGCCGATCAGCACATCTTCCACCTCGGCTGGCGCGATGCCCGCGCGCGCGACGACGGCGCGGATCGCATGACCGCCGAGCACCGGCGCTTCGGTGTCGTTGAAGGCACCGCGGTAGGCCTTGCCGATCGGCGTGCGGGCAACGGAAACGATGACGGCTTCGGTCAAGGCATTCTCTTCAGAAGTAATAGCGGGAAATGGTTTCGGCGACGCAAGCCGGCCGCGTTTCGCCGTCGATTTCAACAGTCACGCGGATCGTTGCCTGCACACCGCCGTCGCGGGTTTTCTCGGCGCCAACCAGTTCGCCGGCGCCACGGATGCGCGCGCCCACTTTCACGGCATTGGGGAAGCGCACTTTGTCGCAGCCATAGTTCACGCCCATCTTCATTCGCACTTCAACCAGCTGCGGCAGGAATATCGAGCACAGCGACAGCGTCAGATAACCGTGCGCGATGGTGGTTCCGAAAGGTCCGGTTTTGGCGCGCACCGGATCGACGTGTATCCATTGATGATCGCCGGTCGCTTCGGCGAAAGTGTCGATCCGCTGCTGAGTGATCGGCAGCCACGGCGTTGCGCCCAGCGTTTGGCCCACGGCGGCGAGAATGGATTCGGCGGAGTCGAAGACGATAGTCATGGCAGGCGCGCGCGGTTCAGGCGCGCTGGCTCGAAGCCGAAATGGTTTCGCCCACCAGATACGAGGCGTAATCCGAGGCCAGGAAGACGATGACGTTGGCAATTTCCCAGCTCTCGGCGGCGCGGCCGAAAGCCTCGCGGCCGGCCAGGTCTTTCAGCAGTTCGGCAGGCGCGCTCTTGCGCAGGTGATCGTGAAATACGATCGATGGCGATACCGCATTGATGCGAATGCCGTACTCGGCGGCTTCCAGCGCGGAGCAGCGCGTCAGCGCCATCACCCCGGCCTTCGCCGCTGCGTAGTGCGCCTGTTCCTTCTGCGCGCGCCAGCCGAGCACCGAGGCATTGTTGACGATCGCGCCGCGGCCGCGCGGCTGCATTTTTTTCAGCATCGCGCGCGTCAGGCGGAACGTGCCGGTGAGCGTGACGTCGAGCACGCGATGCCATTCCTCATCGCTCATATCGACCACGCGCCGGGTTCCGCCAAGCCCGGCATTGTTGACCAGCACATCGATACCGCCAGTGGCTTCTTCCGAAAAATCGATCAGGCTTTGAACCTGCGATTCGTCGGTGACGTTGGCGATGCGGCCTTCGATCCTTCGCTCACCGAATTCGCCGCGCAGCTTGGCCAGCGCTTCGCCTAGACGGCGCTCGTGGATATCGGCGATCACGAGGGCGCGCGCACCTTCTTCCAGCACGCGCTGCGCTGTTGCAAAGCCGATACCGCCGCCGGCCGCGGCGGTGACCAGGACGCTGCGCCCGGCCAGCAATCCATGTGGCGGAACGGGCTTCGGCAGCGCGGCAGCGTGAACTTCGGTGGCAATCATTTCGGTCCCATCGGGCGTCCTGCATTCTCGCCGCAAGTCCGGCAGGCAAAAATCAGCCGGAAGGATGAGGTGGCGAACGGCAGACCGCTGAGTTTTCTTGCCGGATGATCATGTCAGGCAGCCGGTCGCGGTTCGCGCGGCATGCCCAAGCCGCGTTCGGCGATCAGGTTCAGCTGGATTTCGTTGGTGCCGCCGTAGATCGTGTCGGCGCGGGAAAAAAAGAACAATTGCTGCAAGGGGCGGATCAGCGGATCGTCGCTCGGCAGATCGCCGGCGGAACCGAGCACATCCATCGCCAGCCGGCCGAGGTCACGATGCCAGTTGCTCCAGAAATATTTGTAGATCAAGGCCTCGCGGCCGAGGCTGAGCGCGTCGCCGGCGAGCATGCGCAATGCGTTGTAGCGCATCGTGCGCAAACCGGTGGCGGCGCGCGCGATGCGATCGCGGATCGATGGATCGCGGTCGCAGCCGAACGCTTTCGCCGCGGCGATCACGCAGGAAAATTCGTGCGCAAAGTGCATCTGCTGGCCGAGCGTGGAAACACCGCGCTCGATTTCGAGCAGCGCCATTGCGATCTTCCAGCCCTCGCCCGGTGCGCCGACCAGCGCATCGCTATCGGCGATCGCCTCGTCGAAAAACACTTCGTTGAACTCGGCGCCGCCGTTGAGTTGCCGGATCGGCCGGATCTGGATTCCGGACTGCGCCAGCGGCAGCAGCAGGAAGCTCAAACCCTTGTTGCCCTTGGAGCCGGGCTCGCTGCGCGCGACCACGAATATCCAGTCCGATTCCTGCGCCAGCGAGGTCCAGATTTTCTGACCGGTAACGCGCCAGCTGCCATCGGCCTGCCGCGTGCATCGCGTCTGCACATTGGCCAGATCGGAGCCGGCGTTGGGTTCGGAATAACCCTGCGCCCAGTATTCGCGGCCGGCGACGATCGCCGGCAAAAAGCGTGCTTGTTGCGCGGCATTGCCGTACTTGACCAGCGTCGGACCGATCAGGCCTTCACCGATGTGACCCATGCGACCCGGCCCGCCTGCGCGCGCATATTCCTCGTAAAAAATGACCTGGCGTGCAATCGACAGTTCTCGTCCGCCATGCGCACGCGGCCAGCCGACGCAAGTCCAGCCGCCCGCGGCGAGTTCGCGTTCCCAGTCTTTGCGCAGCGTGGGCTCGAAGGCTTCGTCGCCCGGTCCGCCGCGATGACGCAGCTGCGCGAAACGTCCGCTCAGATGGGTTCGCATCCAGTCCGCCACCTCGCTGCGGAACGCGGCATCGTCGCTTAAGTTTGCCGCCGGATTCATAGGTGCGTTCATACCATCAGTTCGTCGGCCAGACGTGCGCGCAACACGGACGCGGTGCCCATCCAGTGCGATCCCGCCTGCGCGCGCTTGAGATGAAGTTGCGGATCGTATTCCCAGGTGAAGCCGACTCCGCCGTGCAGCTGGATGGCTTCCTGCGCGCACTGGAAATAGGTTTCTTTCGCCAGCGCGAGCGTTAGCGCAGCCTCGGTGGGGCAGTCCTGCTCTGTTTGCGAATTGCTGAACAAGGCTGCGGTGCCGTAAACGGTCGAGCGCAGCGCTTCGACCTCGACCATCATCTGCGCGCAGCGATGCTTGATGGCCTGAAACCCGGCGATGCTGCGGCCGAATTGTTTGCGCGTCGCGGTGTAGGCCACGCTCATGTCGAGACAGGCCTGCGCGCCGCCGAGCTGTTCCGCGGCGAGGCACAGCCGCGCCATTGCGATCGCCGGCGAGGCACTCGTCTTGTCCGATGGCTCATCGATGCGATGTGCCACAACCTGGTCCAGTTCGATCTCTGCGAAGCGGCGGGTCAAATCCCAGGCTTCGCGTTCAACAGCGCGCAAGCCCGACTGCGCGGTTTCCACGGCAAACCACGCCGTGATGTTGTCGCCGATCGACGCGGGCAGCAACAGCAACTGCGCGCTGGCGCCGTCGATCAATCTCGCCACGCTGCCGTCGAGCCGCCACTCATTGCCGTGCCGATTTGCACGCAGCTTGAGCGAAGTTGAGGACACCTCATCAGAACTGTCGGCGACCATCGGCGCAGTCGCGCGCAGGCGGCCTTCGGCAATCGGCGGCAGCCATTTTTGCTGAGCGGCATTCGAGGCGAGACTGAGCAGCAAGGGCACCGCGAGCGCCACCGTTGCGAAATAGGGCGCGCACAACAAATGTCTTCCCATCGCCTCGAACAATTGCACCTGCTCGATCGCGCCGAGACCCAGACCGCCAAATTTTTCCGGGATCGGGATTGCGCACCATCCCAGTTCGCTGGCGAGGCGCTGCCAGACCGCGGCGTCGTAAGCCCCCGGCGCCGTCATTGCCAAGCGGGTTTGCGCAGAGCTGGCAACGTCGGCCAGCACGCTGTCTGCCGACTCGCGGATCATCCGCTGATCGTCGGAGAGTTTCAGCTCCATCGGAATGCCATTGCAAAATTCCCGTGAAACTCAGGTGCCGTAAACCTTCTGTGGCGGACGCGCCTTGGCAATCAGTTCGTCGATTGCCGCGCCCAGCGCTGCCGGCTGCCATCGCGCCCGGTTATCGCAAACCGTGCCGGTACGCCAGCCATCGGCGATCGAAATTTGTCCGCCCGCGACTTCAAACACTTTGCCGCTGACATGCGCCGACTGCTTGCTGCAGAGCCACACCACCAGCGGCGCGACGTTGCCCGGATGGAAAAAATCGAAGCCGCCCTCCGGCGCTTTCATCATGTCGGCGAACACTTTTTCGGTCATGCCGGTGCGCGCCGCCGGCGCCAGTGCATTGGCAGTAACGCCGTAGCGGGCCAGCTCGGCCGCCTGCACCAGCGTCAGCGAGGCAATGCCGGCCTTCGCCGCCGAGTAATTGGCTTGCCCGATATTGCCTTGCAATCCCGCGCCGGAACTGGTGTTGACGATGCGGCCGTCGGCTTTCTGGCCGGTCGCCTTCATCTGATCGCGCCAGCGCTGAACCAGCGTGCTGGCAATGCAGAAATGACCTTTCAGATGCACCTTGATAACCAGATCCCAATCTTCTTCGGTCAAGGAGGCAAACATGCGATCGCGCACGATGCCGGCGTTATTGACGACACCATCAACGCTACCGAACTTCGCGGCCGCGGCATCGACGATCGACTTCGCACCGGCCATCGAGGTGATGTCGTCGCCATTGGCCAGCGCCTGTGCGCCAAGCTCATCGACGACGGCTTGCGCAGCATCGGGCTTGATGTCGTTGACGACGACATTCGCGCCCTCGGCCACCAGCGCGCGCGCATATTCGCGGCCGAGCCCGGCGCCGGCGCCGGTAACGATGATGGTGCGTGCCTCGCAGATTCCGCTCATCTCAAAGCCTCTCGATGATGGTGACGTTGGCGACACCGCCGCCTTCGCACATGGTCTGCAGGCCGTAGCGTCCACCGCTGCGTTCCAGTTCGTGCAGCAGCGTGGTCATCAGCTTCGCACCGGTTGCGCCCAGCGGATGGGCGAGCGCGATGCCGCCGCCGTTGACATTGGTTTTGTCGTGCGGATAACCGGTTTCCTTGAACCAGGCCAGCACCACTGGCGCAAAGGCTTCGTTGATCTCGACCAGATCGATCTGGTCGAGCGTCATGCCGGATTTTTTCAGCGCGTGGTGCGTGGCCGGGATCGGCGCGGTGAGCATGAAAATCGGATCGTCGGCGTAAACACTCAAGTGATGAATGCGCGCGCGCGGTTTCAATTGATAGCGCTTGAGCGCCGCGGCCGATACCACCAGAACCGCGGCGGCGGCATCGCCGGTCTGGCTCGATACGCCCGCGGTAATGGTGCCGCCGGGCGCCAAGGGTTCGAGTTTCGCCATCTGTTCCAGCGAGGTCTCGCGGGTGGTCTCATCGTACTTCAGCCCTGCGGTTTCGATGATTTCCCGATCGAAGCGGCCGGCCGCGATCGCTTTGCGCGCACGCACATGGCTTTCCAGCGAGAACTGTTCCATTGCCTCGCGGCTGATTTTCCACTTGTCGGCGATCATCTGCGCGCCGTGGAATTGCGACACCGGCGCGTCGCCGAATCTCGCCGTCCAGCCCTTGCTGCCGGAGAACGGATCCTTGAAGCCGAGTGGCTGCGCAGCGATCATCGCCGAGCTGATCGGAATCTGGCTCATCGTCTGCACGCCGCCAGCGATCACCACATCCTGCGTGCCGCTCATCACCGCCTGCGCGGCGAAATGTATGGCCTGCTGACTCGATCCGCACTGGCGATCGATCGTCACGCCGGGCACATGCAGCGGCAGCCCTGCGGCCAGCCAGCAGGTGCGCGCGATGTTGCCGGCGAGCGGGCCGATGGCGTCGAGACAACCGAACACAACATCGTCGTAATCCTCCGCCGGAATAGCATTGCGCGACACCAGCGCCTGCAACACATGCGCGCCGAGATCGGCGCCATGCATCTGTGAAAGCGCGCCGCGACGCTTGCCGGTCGGGGTGCGAAGTGCATCGACGATGTAGGCCTCAGTCATCGGAGAATCCAGTGGTTTGATGAATCAGTTGAAGGTGCTGCCGGGGCCGAGTTCGGCGCCATCGGCAAAAATCGCATCGGCGACGCGTTGCTTGTGGAAGCCGCGATCGCCCCACGCAGCATCCAGCGCCCAGGCGCGTTTCATGAACATCTGCAGATCGGCTTCCCAGGTGTAACCCATCGCGCCATGCGCCTGCAGTGCATTGCGGGCGGCGAGTCTGGCGGCATCGCCCGCGGCCAGCTTGGCGTGCGATACCTGAATCGCGGCGTCATCGAGATCGCGGTCGACCGCATACGCCGCGCGGAACAACACCGGCTTGGTGAATTCGATTTTCACCGCGACATCCGCCAGCTGATGCTTCACCGCCTGGAACGCACCCACGGGTTTGCCGAACTGCTTGCGTTGCGCGGCGTAGTCCACGCCGAGATCGACCATGCGCTGCGCCAGGCCCAGCAGCTGCGCCGCCAGCGCCAATGCTCCGCGGTTCAGCACTTGCTGCCAAAGCCCGGCACCCTGCTTCGCCGAGCACAGGCGCGTGCGCGCCGAAGGCGACCATTCGATCGCATAAAGCCGGCGCGAGGCATCGATGCTGACCTGCGGTGTCAACTTCACATCGCTGGCAGTCACGCCATGAATTTCATCGTCGTGCCAGAGCAGAATCAGATCGGCCAGTTCGGCATCCGCCACCAACAAATTGACCGGATGCCCAACCGCGATGCGCGCAGTGCCGGCGGCGATGCGCGGCAGCCATTCGCGCTTCAATGCCAGATCGGCGGGCAGATGTTCGAGCAGCCAGCTGGCGAGATAGGCGGTGTCGGACAGCGAATCCGGAATCGCGTAGTAACCGAGTTCGACCTGCAGCAGAATCCAGTCGAGATCACCGAGACCGATGCCGCCGTACGTCTCCGGCACCGAGATCGCGGTGAGACCCTGATCCGCCAGCTTGCAGCGCAGCTCGCGCGAACGGCCGCTCTTGGTTTCCCAGATTTCACGCAGCATCTCAGGCGCGGCTTCGATGATGAGGAACTTGCGCACCGCATCGCGGAACGCGATCTGTTGTTCGGCAAAGGTGAAGTCCATCGCTCAGGCTCGCAATGAACCGGGAACCTGCCCGGCGCGGCGCGAACAGAATTCTCCGCGCGGCAACATCGATAAATTTCGCAGGATGTTCATGTCAGGCACGCGGCAGTCCCAGCATTCGTTCGGCGATGATGTTGCGTTGAATCTCGTTGGTGCCGGCATAGATCGGCCCGGCTTGCGAGAACAGGAACCCATCGAGCCAGCTATAGCCATTGCCGGGATCGGCCGGCTCCGGCGAGCGCGCCATCAACTCGCCTTGCGGGCCGAGAATCTGCATCGCGGTTTCGTGCATCAGCAGGTCGAGTTCGGACCAGAAAATCTTGTTGGTGCTGGCCTCGGCGCCGATCTTGGCGCCCTTGTTGAGCCGGCAGGCGGTGCGGTAAGTCGCCAGCGTATAGGCTTCCGCGCCCATCCAGCTGCGCATCACCGCATCGCGGATCGCGGGGTCCGCATCGGCGCGTTCGCGGTTCTGCTGATACAGCTTCACCAGCAATTTCGCCGTCTGCTGGAAACGGCCCGGCGAACGCAGCATCAGGCCGCGCTCGAAGCCGGCGGTGGCCATCGCAATGTTCCAGCCCGCGCCTTCGTCGCCAAGCCGGTTCTCCACCGGCACGCGCACGTTGTCGAAAAAAATCTCGGCGAAACCGGCCAGCCCGTTGAGCTGTTTGATCGGCCGGATGGTGATGCCCGGCAGCTTCAACGGCAGCAATACGAAGGTCAGGCCATGATGACGCTGCGAGCCGGGCTCGCTGCGGAACAGGCCGAAAAGCCAGTCAGCCCAGACCGCGCGGGTGCTCCAGGTTTTCTGGCCATTGATGACATAGTGATCGCCATCGCGCTGTGCAGTGCAGCGGATCGCCGCCATGTCGGAACCCGCACCCGGCTCGCTCCAGCCCTGCGCCCAGATTTCCTCGCCGGTCGCCATCTTCGGCAGAAAGCGCTGCTTTTGCGCTTCGGTGCCGAATTCCATCAAGGTTGGCGCGAGCAGGAAAATGCCGTTCTGATTGACTCTCAGCGGCGCCGATGAGCGCCAGTATTCCTCTTCAAAAATCAGCCATTCGATGAGTCCGCAGCCGCGGCCACCGAACGCTTCCGGCCATGTCACCGCACTGAAGCGGCCTTGCGCCAGACTCGCTTCCCAGGCGCGATGTTCGGCAAAGCCCACCTCGGTGTCGAAGCTCGGCAGCGTCGCCTTCGGCACATGCGCTGCGAGCCACTCGCGCACCTCCAGCCTGAAGCGCTTCTGCGGCCCGGTGTATTCCAGCCTCATGCGCAGGCATCCCAAAGACCTTGCGCGATTGATCTCATCGATGCGCTGAGCAACAAGCCGATCACGATCCCGCTGCCTTTTTTGCCGACGCAAAATCCGCTTCGCGTTTTTCGACGAAAGCGCGCCTCGTCTCGGCCGAATCTTTAGTCGAATAGGCCTGCAAAGTGAAGCCTTGTTCCCAGCGATATTTGGCTTCGAGATTGCCATCCTCAATGCCGTTGAGGGACTCCTTGGCGAGCCGGATCATCGGACTGCTCTTGGACGCGATCTTTTTCGCAATCGTCATCGCGGTATCGCGCAGCTGGTTGCGCGGCACCATCGCTTCGACCGCGCCGAGACGATGCGCCTCGGCCGCCGTGATCGGCTCGCCGGTGAAATACATCATGCGTACTTTCTGCACCGGAAACAGACGCTGCAAATGTGCGCCGCCACCCATCGCGCCGCGATCGACTTCAGGCACTCCAAACGTGGCATCGTCCGCCGCAATAACAATATCCGCCGCACCCGCCAGACCGATGCCGCCGCCGAGCACGAAGCCGTGAACCGCGACGATCACTGGCAGCGGATTGCGGTGTACCGCTTCAAAACTGCGATAGTTGCCGGCGTTAACGGAGATGATCTTTTCCGGCTGCGCATCAAGTTCCTTGATATCCACACCGGCGCAAAACCCGCGGCCTTCGGCGCGCAGGACGATCACCCGCACCGCCGGCAAATAACCCAGCCGCGCGATTTCATCGGCCAGCGCATGCCAGCCGGCATCGTTGAGCGCATTCACTGGCGGGCGATCGATCACCAGTTCGGCGATACCTTCGTCGATCGTCGTCTTGAACGGCAGGCTCATGCGATTTTCGAGAATAACTTGGATGGAGCGATCGTCATGGATGGCAATTGCAACAGGCACATTTCCGCTTCGGCGATGATCGCGGCAATCAACTCAGCGACACTCGGCAGCGAATCGAGCAGCGCTGCCACCTGTCCGCTCGGCAGCACGCCTTCGTCCGGCAGGCCATCGACCATCGCACGCTGAATGATGACCGGGGCATTCGCCGCCATCATCGTCTGAATAGCCGAGTCGCCCTGCCTCAGCGCGCTGAAAAATGTTTGCGCCATGTGGCCGATCGACATGCCCGTCTGCCGCCGCCAGAGCCAAGCGCTGTGCAGCGCGACCTGCAAGCGCGATAGCAGGCCGCCGCGTTCCAGCTTGAGCAGGAAGGCGTTATCGATCATCCGTTGCGGCAGACCATCGAGCGCGGTCGATGCACGAATCGACGCAGGCTCCTTGACGTCGAGATAGCGCTGCAAGGTGGCACGCGGCACCGGCGATTCGGCGGTCATCAGAAAGCGCGTACCCATTGCGATCCCTGCGGCACCGAAGGCCAGCGCAGCGGCGAGTCCGCGGCCGGAATGGAAGCCGCCGGCAGCGACCACCGGCACTTTCACCGCGTCGAGCACCTGCGGCAGCAATAGCGTGGTCGGCACGCTGCCGGTGTGGCCACCGCCTTCGGCGCCTTGCACGGTGATGATGTCCGCACCGAGTTCGACCGCTTTCCGAGCGTGCTTCAGCGCGCCGACCGTCGGCATGCAGAGAACGCCGGCATCCTTGAAGCGCCGGATGGTTTTCGCATCCGGTCCACGGCCGTAGCTGACGGCGCGGATACGATCACGATGCGCGATCACGCAGTCGATCACCTCCGCCGCGTTCGGCTGGAACATGTGGAAATTCACACCGAACGGTGTATCCGTCGATGCGCGTATTTTTCCGATCTCGGCTTCCAGCGTTGCGGTTGACATCACTGCCGCCGCCAGAAAACCGAAGCCGCCGGCGTTGCTGGTTGCGCTGACCAATTTCGCATCGGCGACCCAGCCCATCGCCGTCTGCACGATCGGATGCCGGCAGCCGAGCTGCGCAGTCAGCGCTGTCTGCAAACGGCTCATTTTCAGGCTTCGCCGGCACGCTTTTTATTGGCGGCAGCCATCGATTTTGCATCCATGCCGCCGAGACTATTGCCTTGCGTCAAGTCGCTTTGAGCGTGCGCGAAATGGTGCATGTGAAACACGGCATCCATCGCGCTGCGCTTGCCGCGCAGTTCTTCGACATGATTCACCGCCTGCTTGGTCAGCCATAAACCGAGCCTGCCCTTGGCCGTTAGATTCGCGGCGATTTTCTTCACCTCGGCTTCGAGTTCAGCGCGCACCACCACGCGATTGACCATGCCCAGTTGGTGAGCACGCGCGACCGGCATGCGCTCGCCGAGCAGAATGAATTCCTTGGCGATGCGCGGCGGCAATTCAAAGGCATGCGCGAAATACTCGACACCCGGAATGCCCATCATCTGCACCGGGTCCTGGAAAAACGCATCGTCGCTGGCGACGATAAAATCGCAGACCCAAGCCAGCATCAAACCGCCGGCGATGCAGGCCCCTTGCACCATCGCAATGGTCGGCTTGCTGATGTCGCGCCAGCGCCGGCACATACCGAGATAGACTTCCTGCTCGCGCGTGTACAGCAGTTCCGCGCCCGGCTTGTTGGTGTGATCCGGCAGCAGATGCGTGCGATCGAACGATTTGTGCAGATCGCGGCCCGGCGTGCCGATATCGTGGCCGGCGGAGAAATGCTTGCCGCTGCCGGCCAGCACGATCACTTTCACCGCATCGTCGTCCACCGCGCGCCGGAACGCGGCATCCAGCGCGTAGGTCATCTGAGAATTCTGCGCGTTGTTGAAAGCCGGCCGGTTCATCGTGATCCAGGCCGTTGCGTCCTCCACGCGATACAGCACCGGCGTGTCGGTTTCGTATTCGACCTTGACCTGCTTCGGCGGAACGATGTCGTTCATGGCTTCAGGCGGCGATGCCGGATGCGAGCCGCAATGCCGGCGGATTATTCTTCAGTTGCGCGGCGCGCAGATTGTGCGGATCGAGCCTGGCGATGATCGCCAGCTGCGCAGCGGTGGGCATCGGAGTTTCAGCCAGCCCGGGCGCTTGCCGCAGCGGGAACGCGGTCGCCGCCTGGACCTGCTCGAAGCTGACGCCGGGATGCAGCGAACGCACGCGAATCGCCGCGCCATTCCATTTGTCCGGCCCTTCAAAATCGAGCACGCAGAGATCGGTGATGATGCGGCGCAGGTCGATCGTATCGGTGCGCATGCCGGCGCTGAACCGCGCCGGGTTATAACCCACGCCGGAAACCATATCGACTTCGCCGGCGACGAATACGCGCGGTCCGTGATTCGGCACGATCATCGAATTGATATGGCACAGGCTGTTGCCGGGCAGGCCGCGCACGCCGAGAATCGCCGACTTCGGCCTGGCGTAATCGCCGACTACAGAAAGATTGGTCTGACCCCAGCGATCGATCTGCGTCGGCCCGATCATGACGTGACGCTGGCCGCCCCAGACGCAATCGAAAACGCGGTCGAACGGCAGATAGCCTTCGTACTTCGGCAGATAGTTTGCGCGCGGCCCGATCGGCACCGGCTCGGCGACCAGATAGGCCTCACTGTCGGTCATCAACAATTCCGGCGAATGCGTGAGTTTGGCGAGGCTCGCGCCCAGCCGCGGAATGACGCCGATACCGGACGCCAGCACTTCGCCGTTGTCGCGCCAGACTTCGCTGGCAGCGACGATCATCAACTCGGCCAGAGTGATTTCGCTCATCTCAAAATACCGGTAGCTTGAGCCGGCCGATGCGCTCGGCGCCGCCGACTTTCGCCAGATAGCTGTCTTCGTCAACCGCGACGAATTCATCGCGGTATTTCTGCCAGCCGCCTTCTTCGCCGGCACTCGCGTTGTAGCGTTTCAGATGCTCCATATCCCAGCCGTAATCGGGGCCGAGATAAGTCGGATGCGCGCCGCAGGGCGCATGCACCACCGCCTTCACCAGATAGCGCTCGAAGCGGTTCTGCTGCGCGGTTTCCGGCGACAGCGTCAACTGTTCGCGCAACTGTTCCGTGCTGACGTAGCAGGCATCGGCAGCGCGCGCATAAAGGTGATCGAAGAAGTGATCCGCACCGCGGATCAGGGTATTGCCGAGCCGGTCTGCTTCGTTGACGTGCAATAACGCGGCATCGAGCCTCAAGGCCGGCATTGCCACATACACTTCACCCTCCGCGTAAGGCGACTGCACGGTTTTCAGCCGCGGATTCTTCGCCAGCACATCGGTGCCCAGCCCGACCTTTATCGGCAGGAACGACATACCCATGCCGGCTGCGCGCAGACCCCACTGGAACATGCCCTCGTCATATTCCTCGATTTCGATCGCACCGCTTTCACGCGCCTTGCGATAGTAAGGTTCGAGCGGAATCGCATCCATCGTCACGAAGGCGAACACCAGTTTTTTGATCTTGCCGGCGGCGCACAGCATGCCGACATCGGGGCCACCGTAGCTGACTACGGTCAAGTCTTTCAACGGCGATCGCAGGATCTCGCGGACCAGGGCCATCGGCTTGCGCCGCGGACCCCAGCCGCCGATGCCGAGCGTCATGCCGGAGCGCAGCTGCGCGATCGCCGCCGCGGCCGTCAGTTCCTTGTCGAGCGCCATCAGAGGGGCGCCATCACTTGAAGCCGACTGTGAAGTCGTGGCCCCACAGGCTCACCGCCGTGGACTCGAAAGCCTGGTGCTGCTCCCAGTCCACCATCAGGCCGCCGTAGCCGTATTCCAGGGCGAAGTTCGACGGGGTGTTCATGTAGAACGAAGTCATGCGGTCGTTGACGTGACGGCCCAGCGTAGCCATCAGCTTGACGCCTGCTTTAAGCATGCGGTCGTAGGCGCGGCCGACCTCGTCCATGCTCGGCACCTCGATCATGATGTGCACGCAGCCGCTGGGCATGGCCATCTCGAACAGGGCCAGGCTGTGATGGCGCGGGTTGGCGCAATGGGTGAAGTAGATGCGCTTGACCGGCTCGTTCGGGTCCGGCGTGAACTTGTGGCGGAAGATGTCGGACAGGTTGAAGCCCAGCACGTCGCGGAACAGGGTCCAGGTGGCGTCGAACTCCACCGCCGGCAGCACCGTGTGGCCCACGCCGTGTTCGCCGGTGACGAAGCCTTCCACGCCGACCGGCGAAATGAAGCGCGCGAAGTCGGTGGTGAAGCCCCAGGACAGTTCGTGCAGGTTGCCGGAGGGATCGGTGAAGGAAGCCAGTTCCTGCACGCAGCGCGCCTTGCTCTGCTGCGGGGTGCCGGGGCTGACCTTGACCCCGGCCTGCTCCAGCGCGGCAATGGCCGCCTTGAAGGCAACGGGGCTGGCCACTTCCCAGCCGGACGCGAAGTAGCGGTCCTGTTCGCCCTTGACGATGGCGATGCGATACTTGCGCTCGTCCATTTTCAGGTACAGGCCGCCATCCGGCGCCTCCGTGGTGGCGACGCCGAGCACCTCCTCGCCGAACTGCTTCCACTTGGCAACGTCGGTGCTTTCCGCCACGACGTAAGCCAGCGCGTCGATCTTCACCATGGGGTGTCCGCCGGATGTGTTGGTATGGGCTCAATTATCGAGAGCCGGCAGGGGGCGCGGCTTCACCCGATAAGACGAGACCCCGCCGCGCACGGCTAGTCCCATCGGATGATGAATCGCCCAGGCGGATGGAAATAATGGTCCGGTAGATACTCGCGCACTGCGCCTTGTCGCATTTCCGGCCCCGGTGAATCGTTCGGCCCCGATCGGCCGGCCAGGCGTTGGCGGCGCATCGACACCGGCTGTGCAAGCCAATCCACAAAGAGCCATTCCACCGAGGAGCAGAGCATGGGCAGAGTGCAGGACAAGGTGGCCATCGTCACCGGCGCCGCCAGCGGCGTGGGCAAGGAAGATGCCATACTGCTGGCACGGGAAGGCGCCCGCGTGGTGCTGACCGACCTGAACGAGGAAGCCGGGCGCGCGGTAGCCGCCGAGATCGGCGAGCAGGCCCTGTTCGTGCGCCAGGACATCAGTTCCGAGGAGGACTGGCTGCGGGTGATGCAGCTCACCCAGGAACGCTTCGGCGGCCTCGACATCCTGGTCAACAATGCCGCGATCCTGGCCTACGGCACCATCGAGGACACCACCCTGGAACTGTGGCAGAAGATCCAGAAGATCAACTCGGACGGCTACTTCCTCGGCTGCAAGCACGGCCTGCTGGCGATGAAGCAGCGCGGCGCCGGCTCGATCATCAACATGTCGTCGATGGCCGGCATCGGCGGCGTGTCTTCGTTCTGCGCTTACAGCGCGTCCAAGGGCGCGGTGGCGGCCATGACGCGCAGCATCGCGGCGCACTGCCGCGGCAAGGGCTACAAGATCCGCTGCAACTCCATCCATCCCGACGGCATCAAGACGCCCATGGTGGCCGGCCTGCACACCACGCTCAAGCCGGGCCAGATGCCGGCCGTGCGCGAACGCGATCCCAAGCAGATCATGGCCCGCTTCGCCGAGCCGCAGGACATCGCCAACCTGGTGCTGTTCCTGGCTTCCGACGAGTCGCGCTTCATCCAGGGCGCGGAACTGCGCATCGACAACGGTTATTTGATGTGGGCCGACTGATGTTCGTCCTGAACAAGACGGCGCCTTCCATGGCGCCGACTATTCAAATAAGCAGGGTGACCATCTGATCATGGCTCATCACAACGGCACCGTTTCCATTGAAGCCGAGCTCGACGGCGTCTGGCACACGGTGAGCGCCCACCCCGGCCAGCTGCTGCTGGAAGCGCTGGAGGACGGCGGCCTGACGCCGCCATTCTCCTGCCGCGCCGGAGCCTGCGCCTCCTGCATCTGCAAGTTGGAGGAAGGCGAAGTGGAAATGCTGGAAAACCATGTGCTCGACCAGTCCGAGCTGGACGAGCGCTGGATCCTCGGCTGCCAGTCGGTGCCGAAGACGCCGCTGGTCCGCGTGCGGTACCTGAGATAGCTGACGTGAACCACACCGTCCCGCAAGCCTTTGCCGCTGCCGTGCAGCGTTACGCCGGCCGCACCGCCCTGATCGGCGAGGATGGGCAGGCACTCAGCTACGAGGAGCTCGACCGCCTGCGCCTTGCCGCGGCGCGCGCCCTGCTGGCGCTGGGCGTGCAGGCCGGCGAGCGCGTTGCCATCTGGGGCCAGAACTGCGTCGAATGGGTGATCGCGGCACTGGCGATCCACAGCGTCGGCGCGGCGGTGGTGCCGGTGAATACCCGCATGCGCGGTAGCGAGGCATCCTACGTGCTGGAGCGCAGCGGGGCGCGGCTGCTGTTCAGCGCCGGGCGTTTTCTCGATCAATATTATCCCGCTCTGCTGGCGCCGCACCGGCCGGCGGGCCTGGAAACCGTGGTCGTATTGCGCGAGGCCGCGGCCGGCGACCTGGACTGGGAAGGCTTCCTGGCTCGCGGCGCCGGCATCGACGCCGCCGCAGTGGCGCAGCGCGCCGCCGCAGTGCGGCCGGACAGCCTGATGGATGTGATTTTCACCTCCGGCACCACCGGCCTGCCCAAAGGTGTGATGACCTCGCACGGCCAGAACCTGCGCACGGTGGCGGAGTGGTCGCGGCACATGGCCCTGGTGCCGGAAGACCGCTACCTGGTGGTCAACCCCTTCTTTCACACCTTCGGCTACAAGTTCGGCTGGCTGGCGGGCCTGCTCGCCGGAGCGACGGTGCTGCCGCACGCGGTATTCGACGCCGCCGCCCTGACGGCACGGGTGGCACGGCAGCGCGTGACGGTGCTGCCCGGGCCGCCGACCCTGTTCATCAGCATCCTCAACGATCCGCAGCGCGCGGCCACCGACCTGTCCAGCCTGCGCGCCACCATCACCGGGGCGGCCGCCGTGGCGCCGGCACTGATCGAACGCATCCGCGCCGAGCTTGGCTTCAAGGTGGTGCTGACCGGCTATGGCCTGACCGAGTCCTGCGGAGTGGTCTCGCTGTGCGGCGCCGGGGACGATGCCGAGACGGTGGCCCTGACCAGCGGCAAGCCGCTGGCCGAAACGGAAGTGCGCTGCGTCGATGCCCAGGGCGTTCCGCTGCCTGCCGGCGACGCCGGCGAAATCGTGGTGCGCGGCTATAACGTGATGCAGGGTTACCTGGACGATGCCAAGGCCACCGCCGAGGCCATCGACTCTGAAGGCTGGCTGCACACCGGCGACATCGGCATCCTCGACGCGCGCGGCTACCTGCGCATCACCGACCGGCTCAAGGACATGTACATCGCCGGCGGCTTCAACTGCTACCCGGCCGAGATCGAGCGCATCATCGCCGGCCATCCCGCGGTAGCCCAGGTGGCGGTGGTCGGGGTACCCGATGAGCGTCTCGGCGAAGTCGGCAAGGCCTTCGTTGTAGCACGGCCGCAGGTGTCGATCGATCCCAGGGAACTGATCGCCTGGTGCCGCGAGCGGATGGCCAACTACAAGGTGCCGCGTTTTGCCGAGGTGGTGGCAAGCCTGCCGACCAATGCCTCGGGCAAGGTGCTTAAATTCGAGTTGCGCAAATCATGAGGAGATACGGATGAGCCAGGACAAACCGCTGCACGGCGCGGTCGCCGTCGTCACCGGCGCATCGCGCGGCGCCGGCAAGGGTATCGCCCTCGCCCTCGGTGCCGAAGGCGCCACGGTATACGTCACCGGGCGCTCGCGCAAGGAGGGCGATGCGCCCCTGCCCGGCACGGTATTCGCCACCGCCGACGGGGTGACCCAGGCCGGCGGCAAGGGCATCGCGGTGGTGGTCGACCACGCCGACGACGCACAGGTCAAACGCCTGTTCGAACAGGTCAAGGAAGAACAGGGCCGGCTCGACATCCTGGTCAACAATGCCACCGTGATCCACGACACGCTGATCGAAAAGGGGGGCTTCTGGGAGAAGCCCCTGGAGCAGGTGGACATCCTCGACGTGGGCCTGCGCTCGGGCTATATCGCGAGCTGGTATGCCGCGCCGCTGATGGTGGCGCAAAAGCGCGGCCTGATCGCCTTTACCAGTTCCTTTGGCGCCAGCTGCTACATGCACGGGCCGGCCTACGGCGCGCAGAAGGCGGGCGTGGACAAGTTCGCCAAGGACATGGCGGTGGACCTGCGCAAGCACGGCGTCGCCGCCGTCTCGATCTGGATGGGCATGCTCAAGACCGACCGCACGCGCCGGGTGATGGACGCCGACGCGGCCAAGTACGCCGGCTTTTGGGAGATTGCGGAAAGCCCGGAGTTCACCGGCCACCTGATCGGCGCGCTGTACCGCGATCCGGCGCGCATGGAAAAATCCGGCCAGGTCATCATCGGCGCCGAGCTGGCGCTGGACTACGGCCTCAAGGACATCGACGGCAAGCAGCCGCCTTCGCACCGGGCGATGCTGGGCGGGCCGGCGCAGGCGCACCCCGCCATCGTGGAATAAGCCTTACAACGACCAAACCAAAACAAGCGGCAGGAGGAGAGCAATGGCGAGACTGGACGGCAAGGTGGCGATCATCACCGGCGGCGCGCGGGGCATGGGCGGAGCGACCTCGCGGCTGTTCGCGGCGGAGGGCGCCAGGGTGCTGATTGCCGATGTGCTCGACAGCGAAGGCGCGGCGTTGGCGGAAGAGCTGAAGGGCTCGGCCCTGTTCCAGCATCACGACGTCAGCGACGAAGCCAGCTGGAGCGCCGTGGTGGCCAAGGCCATCGCCGCTTTCGGCAAGGTCGACGTGCTGGTCAACAACGCCGGCATCCTGATGTTCAAGACCCTGCTCGACACCAGCAAGGCGGACTACGAACGCGTGCTCGGCGTCAACCTGATGGGTGCCTTCCTCGGCATCAAGGCGGTGGCGCCGCACATGGTGGAGCGCGGCAGCGGCTCCATCGTCAACGTCTCCTCGGTGGACGGCATGAAGGGCGCCAACGGCCTGGGCGCCTACAGCTCCAGCAAGTGGGGCCTGCGCGGCCTGACCCGGGTGGCCGCGATGGAGCTGGGCCACAAGGGCGTGCGCGTCAACTCGATCCATCCGGGCGGCATCGACACCGCCATGGGCAATCCCTACGGCGAAAAGCGCGAAGACGTGAACAAGCGCTATACCATGGTGCCGATGCAGCGCGTCGGCGATCCGATCGAAGCCGCCCGCACCAGCCTGTTCCTGGCCAGCGACGATTCGTCCTATCTGTGCGGCGCGGAAATCGCGGTGGACGGCGGCATGCTGACCGGCCAGTACTATGTGGGCTTTCCGGGGGCGCCGGGAGTGTAGGCAATGCCTCCCAGGTCTTCCGAGCGGATCAGCCCCACCGCCTACGCCACCGGCTACTTCTGGTACAGGCACGGCCTGTCGCATCCCGCGCTGGCGACCCCGCAAGGGCGCCGGATCAGCCGGCTGATGGAGCCGCTGATGCTGGGGACGCGGCTGCTCGGCGGTATTTCGCTGGACGCCCTGTTGCTGGCACGGCATCGCGGCATCGACAGCGTCCTGGGCGATGCGATCGAACAAGGCCGGATCGGCCAGGTGATCGAAATCGCCGCCGGCCTATCGCCGCGCGGCTGGGCCATGAAGCGGCGCTTCGGTGCCGGTCTGCGCTACATCGAAACGGACCTGCCGCACATGGTGGCGCTGAAGCAGCGCCTGCTCGACGCGGGCGGCCTGCTGACACCAGGCCATAGCGTGGTGGAACTCGATGCGCTGGCAGACGGCGGCCCGCAATCGCTGGCGGCCCTGGCCAAGACCCTGGACCCCAAGCTCGGCACCGCCATCATCACCGAAGGCCTGATGAACTACCTCGACCCGGAGTCGGCCCTCGGCGTGTGGCGGCGCATCGCCGGCACCCTGGCCAAGTTTCCGCAGGGAATTTACCTGAACGATGTCTACCTGAGGCCGCGCCGCATCAACCCCGCCACACTGGCCTTCGGCGCCATGCTCTCCACGTTCGTGCGCGGCCGCATGCATTTCCATTTCACCAGCGAGACGCAAGTCGTCGAAGTCATGAAACGCTGCGGCTTCGCCGACGCCGTGTTGCACCAGCCCGGCGCGCTGCCGGAAACGAAGAGCTATGCCGGCATTCGCGGCGGCGACGGCGTATCGATTTTGGAAGCCCGCGCTGCGGTCCACCCGCAGGCAAGGCGCAGAAAGAAAACCTGAATCAAGCTGGAGTTCGACCTAAGGGAAGTACTACTCGGCGGGAGATTTGTCGCATGTGATTGAGGCTATAGCAGAGGCGGCGCCTAAAATGATGCCGTTCATGAAGCCGGATTTTGTTACGGAGCTTTCAGGGCGGCTCAAAGCGGCGCGTGCCTACTATGCTGGTCAGGACGGGAAAGCACTCGACCAAGCAATTCGCGCGCTAAACACCCCAACGGCCGGTTAGAACCTCCTCTGAACGTCTGCTTTTCGGCACGAAGATTCATGGGTTGAAAGGCCGCTCCTGGCCCCATGCGGCGCAACTCCAACTTCCCGATAACTGCCGCCGGCGAACGCCAGCAATTGAGCGGTGAACTCCCTGCGCATCCTTACGCGAAGCTGTAGCTGCTCCGGTCGCCCAGGTTGAAGTCTCGTAGCAGCTCTGTGGCCCATTGCGAGTTGCTGCCCGAGCCCGCGATCTGGGAGACAATTCAAAGGCCTGCCGTTTTGGTCGGGGGAGGTCATGGTGCAGCACGCGTGATCGGCGGATAGTCTGAATCTACCCTCGGTCTCCCGAATCGCCAGCCAGCCCATATAATCGCTCATTTATGAGTTATTATATTGACTATACGGTATTTAGGACTCACGTTTGCTATCTAAATTGCTCACTCTCGACGAAATAGCCCAGCGCTTAGCCGCGCGCGCGCGCGGGCTGCGGCTGGCCTGCAACATCCCGCAGAAGGAATTCGCGCCCAGCGCGGGAGTCTCCCTGGCGACCCTGCGCCGCTTCGAAGCAGGCAGGGACGTCAGCCTGCGCACCTTTCTTCAGATCATGGAGGCGCTGGGGCGCGTGGACGAGATCGAGGAGTTGTGTGGCAAGCCGGACAGCCCAGCGCTGACTATCGCGGAGCGCGAGCTCCGCGAACAGCAGGCGCAGCGGGGGAGGCGCCAGCGAGCCCGGCGGGCGCATTCATGACGAAAATCTTCGTTTACTACTCGGGCTGGGGCGTCGACTTCCACTACGCCACGGCACTCGAGGATGGCCGCGAGATCGTGGTGGAATTCACGGATGAGACCCGGCGCCGCGGCGTCGATCTGGCGCCGTATAGCCACCCTTTGGCAAGCACGCCGCAGATCGCCGGCCGGAATCCAAAAAGGCAGACGCCGCTCCCGGGCTTCCTCAATGACTCGCTGCCCGACGGCTGGGGCAAGCTGGTGGTGGATATGCAACTGCGCAAGATGGGCCTCAACCCTGCCGAAGCAACACCGCTGACCCGCCTGGCCATCGTTGGGGACACGGCCTTCGGTGCGCTGCGGTTCCAGCCGGCAGAGGAGCTCCAGCCCGGCACGCCGCATGCCTCGATCATGGAGGTGGCGATGGCGGTGCGCGAGGTCACAGAAGGATTCTCGCCTGAGCTGCTCGCAGTACTGCAGAAGACCGGCTCGGCGCAAGGTGCCAGGCCAAAGTCATCGATGTGGATTGAACCAGCCAGCTACAAGATGTCGACCGGACCGTTCCCAGGGGGCGAGCCCTGGCTGGTGAAGTTCCCGGCCCGGGCAGAGAACCAGGAGGTTTGCTACCTCGAAAAGCTCTACGCTGACTGCGCAACGGCCTGCGGGATCGAGATGCCGGTATGCAAGGTGTTCCCACTGCCAAATATCGGCAGTGCCGCCTTCGGCGCGGTGCGCTTCGACCGGGTCCGCGGCATGCGCGTGCCGACGATGACATTTGCCGGCCTGCTGGACGTGGACTTCCGAGACGCCACGGCCGACTACAAGGACATCCTGGTGCTGACCAAGCGTCTCACGCGCGACCAGCGCGAGGTGGAGAAGCTGTTTCTTCGCTGCATTTTCAACGTGGTCTTCAACAATCGAGACGATCACCTCAAGAACTTCTCGATGCTGCTGGATGAGCGTGGAAGTTGGAGGCTGACGCCGGCCTACGACCTCACCTTCGAGGAGGGGAATGTTGGCTATCATGCCCTGTCGGTACGAGGGGAGAGCGTGAAGGTGGGCCGCAAGCATTTGCTGCAGCTCGCCCACGACGTGGGGATCAAGCCGGGACCCGCCGAGGACATGGTTGCACGGGTAGTAGCGATCGCCGGCGAGTGGCCTAGCCGTCTGGCTGGCTTCTCCCGCTTCGTCCGCTACGAGACGCGGGAGCGCATCACGGCGCAAATCAGCGCCAACGTCAAACAATGCCGGTAGACCGGTGCGTTCTGTCAATTACATCAGAACAAGGTCCGGGGGGCATCTTAGCGCGCTTCAAAGGATCTTCAATCGGCTCGCGAACGTCTGCTTTTCCGACGCGTCATGTGAACTCCGAGCGTCCGCAACTGGCCCAGTGCGGCGCAGCTCCGATTTCCCGATAGCTGCCGCCGGCGAATGCCCGAAAAGCGCCCGGTAAACTCCCTCAGGACGCAGCCGGCGTCCGGTTCAGCTCCGCATCGTTCGGCGCCTGCAGCACGCAGCTGGTGCCGCCGGGCGTGTACATCATGACGACGCACTCGTTGCAGGCGGTGCAGCCGGAGCGGGTGACCGTGCCGCTGCGGAATTTGTTGACCAGTTGCGGGTCGTGGATCAGGGCGCGGGCCATCACCACGCAGTCGAAGCCCCCGGCCAGAGCCTGTTCGACGCCGGCCAGCGAGGTGACGCCGCCGAGGTAAGCCAGCGGCATGCGCACGGCGGCACGCACCTGGCGCGAGTGCTCCATGAAATACAGTTCGTGGAAGCTCACCTTCGGCTCCCAGAGGCGCAGGATGCGCGTGGCGGTGCGGATCACGGGGTTCTGCAGGCTGTCGGTGGCGGCGCGCGGCATGGGGCTGCCGAAAATGGCCCAGGGTGCTTCGACGTTCATGCCGCCGCTGAGCACCAGCAGGTTCGCGCCTTCCCTCTCCAGCACCCTGGCGACGATGGCGGCGTCCGCTGCGGTGGCGCCGCCCTTGAAGCCTTCGGTGACGCAGATCTTGCAGGTGACGGCGAGGTCCTTGCCGACCGCGTCGAGCACGCGGCGCAGCACCTCGGCCGGGAAGCGGGCCCGCTGCTCCGCGCCGCCGCCATACGGGTCGCGGCGCTTGTTGTAGGCCGGCGACAGGAACTGGCTGAGCAGGTAGCCATGGCCCATGTGGATTTCCACGGCGTCGAATCCGGCCGCGCGCGCCAGCTTCGCGCCCTCGGCGAATTCGCCGGCGACCCGGTCCAGATCGGCCGCCGTCATGGCAGTGCGGAACAGCCGGCCGCTGATCACCCCTGCCGCATTGAAGCCGCCGGAAGCGCTGCGCGGATAGCGTGTGCTCAAATTGGGCACGAAGGTGAAAGCGCCGCCATGGGTGATCTGGGCGCAGACCGCCGCGCCCTCGCCGTGCACCGCGTCGGTCAGCACGCGCAGGTGCTTGACCGTGCCCGGCTCAAGCTGCACCTGGTCGACGAAGGTGCGGCCGTCGGCGCTCACCGCGCAGTAGGCCACGTTGGTCATGGCCACGCCGCCGGCGGCGACGGCGCGGTGGTGCTCCACCAGCATTTTCGAAGGAACACCGCCCTTGGCCATGCCCTCGTTGGCGCCGGACTTGATGAAGCGGTTGCGCAGCTGCAGCGGGCCGATGCGAATGGGGTCGAAGGGAGACTGGCTAGTCATGGGTCTTCTCCATCATGTTACTCCCCCCGGTGCCGATCTTTGATGCAGGGCGGGTCCCCGACCCGCCTTCCGCGCAGCTGTCGCGGTGAACGGCGGGTCGCGG
>CAJCJH010000123.1 GCA_903970615.1 Rhodospirillales bacterium | reverse complement strand
GATCCAGGCCGCGCCGTATGTGCGCCTGCGCCGCAGCCCGCCGCCGGCCGAGGCCGGCCCCGGCTTCATGCGCACCGCCGGCACCTTCTTCGGCGTGGGGCTGTGCCAGAGCGGCGACAGCAGTGCCGACCACTGCAGCTACAAGAAGACGGCGTTCAAGAAGCTGGACGACAACGCCATCGAGGTGAAGCAGACCGGTGGCTGGATCACCATGCTGCAGCATTACTTCGTCGCCGCGATCATTCCGCCGCCGGATGAGACCGCTATTTTCACCGGCAAGCCGGCCACGCCCGGCTATCAAAGCCAATATGTCGGCGCCCTGAAACCGGTCGCAGCCGGTGCGCAGCAGAAGTTCACCACGCGGCTTTACATCGGCCCGAAGCTGCAGGGTTCGCTCGACGCGATTACGCCGGGACTGGAATTGACCGACAACTACGGCCTGCTCTCGCCGGTGGCAAAACCGCTATTCTGGATTTTGAAAGCCTTCCATACGCTCACCGGCAACTGGGGCTGGTCGATCATTCTGCTCACCTTGCTGGTGAAGGGCGCGTTCTATCCCTTGTCCGCTGCGCAATACAAGTCCGCAGCGAAGATGCGGCGCTTCACGCCGCGCATCCAGGAATTGAAAGAGCGCTTCGCCGGCGACCGCGAACGCCTGAACAAGGCGATGATGGAGCTCTATAAAAAAGAAGGCTTCAATCCGCTCGCAGGCTGTTGGCCCTTGTTAGTGCAGATGCCAGTATTCTTTGGCCTCTATCGCGTTTTATATGAAAGCGTGGAGCTGCGGCAGGCGCCCTTCATTCTGTGGATGCAAGACCTCTCCGCCGCCGATCCCCTGTTCATCATGCCGATCCTTTACGGCGCCAGCATGTGGGTGCAGCAGCGTTTATCCGGCCAGGCCGCGACGATGGACCCGGCGCAGCAGAAAGTCATGAACGTGATGCCGATCGCGCTGACCGGCTTGTTCCTGTTCTTCCCGGTCGGCCTCGTGTTGTACTGGCTGGTCAGTAACCTGATCGGAATCACGCAGCAATGGATCATCACCCAGCGTTTGTCCCGGGAAACCGCTCCCGCGAAACGCTGATTCGCGCGCTTGCAAGCGGCACTGCGCGACGACTTTTCGCGTGAATTCCGCCAGCGACACCATCGCCGCGATCGCCACCGCCTCCGGCCGCGCAGGCGTCGGCATCATCCGCATCTCCGGGCCGGACGCGCGGCCGATTTCCGCAACGCTTGCCGGCCCCATGCCGGCGCCTCGAATGGCCGCGTTGCGACGCTTTCAGCGGGCAGATGCAACGCCGATCGACGAAGGTCTGCTGCTGTATTTTCCAGCGCCGCACTCGTTTACTGGCGAAGACGTCGTCGAAATTCAGGCTCACGGCAGCCCGATCGCGCTCGGCGAAATTCTCGAAGCCCTGTGCAAGGCCGGCGCGCGTCTGGCCCGGCCCGGCGAATTTTCCGAACGCGCATTCCTGAATGGCCGCATCGATCTGGCGCAAGCCGAAGCGGTCGCCGATCTGATCGACGCCAGCAGTCGGCAAGCCGCGCGCGCCGCTGTGCGCTCCCTTCAGGGTGAATTCTCGCAGCGTATCAATGCCGCGGTGGAATCGCTGATCGCGCTGCGCGTGCTGCTCGAAGCCGCGCTGGATTTTGCTGACGAGGAAATTCCGGCAGCAGCGCCGCGCGCAGTCGATGAGCGGCTCAAGGTCATCGCCGAGGAACTCTCGCAAGTGCAGAAATCGGCAGCGCAAGGCCGACGTCTGCGAGAAGGCCTGCGCGTGGCGATCGCAGGCAAACCCAACGTCGGCAAATCCACCCTGCTGAATCGGCTGGCCGGTACCGATGCCGCTATCGTCTCGCCGCAAGCCGGCACCACACGCGATGTCTTGCGCGAGCACATCGTCATCGGCGGCTTGCCGCTGATCCTGATCGACACCGCCGGCCTGCGCGACACCGACGATGCGATCGAGCGCGAAGGCATACGCCGCGCGCAGGCTGAAATCGAGTCTGCGGAACTGCTGTTATGGATCGTCGACGATCGTGACGAATCCCTTGAAACACGTTCGCCTGATCCGCAGCCGAACACTGCGATCTCCGCTCAAGCGCGGCAAAGTTTGATCGTGCGCAACAAGTGCGATCTGAGCGGCAACACGCCCGGCGTTGTCGTCGATCAACAGGGCGCAAGGATGATCCGGGTCTGTGCCGCAAGCGGCGCCGGCTGCGACATCTTGATCGCCGCGATCCAGCAAGCCGCTGGACTCGATAACAACTCCGAGCAGGTTTACTCCGCGCGCGCGCGTCATCTCGAAGCGCTCGATCTCGCGCTGGTTCGCGTGCGGGCCGCGCAAACGCTGGCGCAGCAACATTTCGATGCGGTTCTGATCGCCGAGGAACTGCGTCTGGCGCAGCACGCGCTCGAAGCGATCACCGGAAAATTCACCAGCGAAGATCTGCTGGGCAGAATTTTCGGAAGCTTCTGTTTGGGCAAGTAAGCTCAGCGCTGGCGCCGTTGATTCGCCGCCACCGATAATGCAAACCGCCATGAACGCCACCCTGAAATATTGCCCGCAATGCGCGCAGCCGCTGGCCTTGGCCGCGCATGGCGGCACGCAGCGTCTGGCTTGCACGGATGCGAAATGCGGCTTCGTTTTCTGGGACAACCCGGTGCCGGTGGTCGCCGCCATCGTCGAGCACAACGGCCAGGTGATCCTTGCGCGCAACGCGCTGTGGCCGCCCGGAATGTTCGCGCTGATTACCGGATTTCTGGAAAAGGATGATCCTGATCCGGCGTCCGGCGTGCTGCGCGAAGTGGAAGAAGAACTCGGGCTTCAGGCGCGCGTCGCCAGCTTCGTTGGCCACTATCCGTTCGAGCGGATGAACCAGCTCATCATTGCGTATCACGTCATCGCCGAAGGCGAGGTCGTACTCGGCGAGGAATTGGCCGAATACAAGCATGTGCCGTTCGAGCAGATCCGGCCGTGGCCCGCCGGCACCGGCTACGCGGTGCGCGACTGGCTGTTGCGGCAAGGTATCCAACCGCTGCCATTCGATCGGCGCTTCCTGTCGCGCATCCGCAATTTCCGCGTGATTGACGAGCGACTGCTCACCGCAGGCCAACCGACCGCCGAGGAATTCACTGCGCTGCACGCCTGCGGCGTCGATACGGTCATCAATCTTGCCCTGAATGATTCAGATCACGCACTCGCCGACGAGCGCGCCGTGGTGACCCGGCTCGGCATGCAATACATCCATATTCCCGTGGTCTGGCAAGCGCCGCAGCGCGAAGATTTTGTGCAGTTCAGCGCGGCGATGAAGCAGGCGCGCGCATCGCAAAAAACCGTGCTGGCGCATTGCGCCGCTAACAAGCGTGTATCCGTTTTTGTGATGCTCGATCGCGTGCTCAATCTCGGTTTGCCGCGGGCCATCGCCGAACGCGATCTGCAGGCGATCTGGCAGCCCGATCCGGTCTGGGCCGAGTTCATTCGCGCGCAATTGGACGAACCGTCGCAGCCTTGATTTACGCCGTGGCAGGCGTGCCGGCATCGCCCGGTTTTTACCATGCCGAAATCTGCCGGTTCAAAACGCTGCATGACGATAGCCTGGTCGCGCGAACCTCCGCGAACCACCCGCGAACTCTGGCAAACCGTGCAAGCGCAATGCCGTTGCGGTAGCCTTGAGCCGCGCTGCGATTTCTCGCGCGGCGCAAAATTTCATGGCCTGAACGCCCGCATAGCGCTGGTGTCTTTTGCCCACGAATCTGCATTCGGTTTGCCCAGCAATACCCGTCGGAAGCCAATCGAAAATTGATCGACCGGCTTGGACGGGTAGCCACGAAAGACGCGGCCGCGCAAGCCGATTGCCCCGACAGCGGGAGCGGCATCAATGACAATGGAAGAGCCCAAGCCGAGCACGGCCAGCGCCGATGCCGATCCGCAGGAAACGCGCGAATGGCTCGAAGCGCTAATTGCGGTGCTGGAACGCGAAGGCCCGGAGCGCGCGCATTTTCTGCTGGAAGCCTTGCAGGAAAAAGCGCGTTTGTCTGGCGCGTACATTCCGTTTTCGCCAAACACCGCGTACATCAATACCATTCCGCCGCACAAGGAAGAACGCTCGCCGGGGGATCACGCGCTCGAATGGAAGCTGCGTTCGATCATGCGCTGGAACGCGATGGCGATGGTGGTGCGTGCGAATCACGAGCATGCCGGTATCGGCGGGCACATCGCCAGCTTCGCCTCGGCGGCCACACTTTACGATGTCGGCTTCAATCATTTCTGGAAAGGCCCGCAACATCCCGATGGCCCGGACATGGTTTTCATCCAGGGCCATTGCACGCCCGGCATTTATGCGCGCGCGTTTCTCGAAGGCCGGCTCAGCGAAGATCAGCTGCACAATTTCCGCATCGAAAGTGAACGCGGCAAAGGCCTGAGTTCGTATCCGCATCCCTGGCTGATGCCCGATTTCTGGCAGTTCGCCACAGTGAGCATGGGCTTGGGTCCGATCATGGCGATCTACCAGGCGCGGCTGATGAAGTATCTCGAACATCGCGGCCTCGCCAAAACCGCCGGCCGCAAGGTCTGGTGCTTCTGCGGCGACGGCGAGATGGACGAACCGGAATCGCTCGGTGCAATCGACATCGCCGCGCGCGAGCAGCTCGACAATCTGGTGTTCGTCGTCAACTGCAATCTGCAACGGCTCGACGGCCCGGTGCGCGGCAACGGCAAGATCATCCAGGAACTCGAAGGCGTGTTCCGCGGCGGCGGCTGGAACGTCATCAAGGTCATCTGGGGCGGCGGTTGGGATGCGCTGCTGGCGCAGGATAAATCTGGCCTGCTGATAAAAGCGTTCAACGAAACTGTCGACGGCGAATACCAGAATTACAAGGCCAAGGGCGGCGCCTACACGCGCGAACATTTCTTCACCAAATATCCCGAGTTGGGCAAGCTGGTGGAGACGATGACCGACGCCGACATTGGCCGGCTCAATCGCGGCGGCCACGATCCGCACAAGGTTTACGCGGCCTATGCCGCCGCCAGCAAACACACCGGCACGCCGACCGTGATTCTGGCGAAAACGGTGAAAGGCTACGGCATGGGCGAGGCCGGCGAAGGCCAGAACATCACGCACTCGGCGAAGAAAATGGGCGAGAACGCATTGAAGGCGTTCCGCGATCGTTTCCAGATTCCGGTGTCCGACGCACAGATTGCGGACACGCCGTTCTACAAGCCGGCCGAAGATTCGCCGGAGATCCAATATCTGAAAGCGCGGCGCGAAAAACTCGGCGGCTCGCTGCCGTTCCGCAATGCCAAGGGCGACACGCTGGAGATTCCGCCGCTGTCGATTTTCGATCGCCTGCTGCAATCCACCGGCGAGCGTGAGATCAGCACTACGATGGCCTTCGTGCAGTTGCTGCAGCTGTTGATCCGCGACAAGAAAGTCGGCCCGCGCGTGGTGCCGATCATTCCGGACGAAGCGCGCACTTTCGGCATGGAGGGCATGTTCCGCCAGCTCGGCATCTATTCGGTGGTCGGCCAGAAATACAATCCGGAAGATGCCGATCAGCTGGCGTTTTACAAAGAGGATGTGAAAGGCCAGATTCTCGAAGAAGGCATCACCGAAGCCGGCGCGATGTCGAGCTGGATCGCCGCAGCGACGAGCTATTCGAATCATGGCGTCAGCCTCATTCCGTTCTACATCTTCTACTCGATGTTCGGCTTCCAGCGCGTCGCAGATTTGTGCTGGGCTGCGGGCGACATGCGCAGCCGCGGCTTCCTGCTCGGCGGCACCGCCGGCCGCACCACGCTCAACGGCGAAGGCTTGCAACACGAAGACGGTCACAGCCATCTGTTCAGTTCGGCGATTCCGAATTGCCGCAGCTACGACCCGGCCTATGCGTACGAAGTCGCCGTGCTGCTGCATCACGGCATGCGCGAAATGTATGTTGACCAGCAGGATCATTACTACTATCTGACGCTGCAGAACGAAAATTATCCGCATCCCGCAATGCCCGCGGGTGTTGAGAGCGGCATCGTCAAAGGCCTGTATTTGCTCAAGCCCTGCGACAAGCCGAACGAACTGCATGTGCAGCTGCTCGGCTCCGGTTCGATCCTGCGCGAAGTGCTGGCCGCAGCCGATCTGCTGCGCGCAGATTGGAACATCACTGCCGATGTCTGGAGTGCGCCGAGCTTCACCGAACTGGCGCGCGACGGCGCAGATGCCGAGCGCCACAACCTGCTGCATCCGGAAGAGCCGCCGCGCAAAACTTATGTCGAAGAATGCCTGAGCGGCATGGCCGGCCCTGCAATTGCCGCCACCGATTACGTGAAGGCTTATGCCGAACAGATTCGGCCGTTCGTGCCGATGCCTTATCACGTGCTCGGCACCGATGGTTTCGGCCGTTCCGATACGCGCGAAAATCTGCGGGATTTCTTTGAAGTCGATCGCCGCTGGATTGCGGTGAAAGCGCTATCCGCACTGGCGCAATTGAAGCAGTTGGAAACCAGCGTGGTTGCCGAAGCGATGCAGAAATACGGCATCCACACGGCCAAGCCGAATCCGGCAAAGGAATGAGCGCTTAATCATGGCCAAGGAAATGGAAGTGCTGGTGCCGGACATCGGCGATTTCGATTCGGTGCCGGTGATCGACATCCTGGTGAAAGCCGGCGATCAGGTCGAGAAAGAAGCGCCACTCGTCACGCTCGAATCCGACAAGGCAACGATGGACGTACCCGCGCCGCAAGCCGGAATTGTGAAGAGCATTCGCTTGAAAGTCGGCGACAAGGTCAAGCAAGGCAGCGCAGTACTGGTGCTGGAAACCGATTCCGGAGAAGCCGCGTCCAAGCCCGCATCGGCCGAGCCGAAAAATGCGGCTGCTGAAAAGCCGCAAGCCAAAGCGGAATCGTCCTCGCAAAATTCGAGCGCGAGCGCCGCCACGAAGCCGCCCAGTCAGCCGAAATCACCAGACGAAAAACCGGCGCCGATAGCGCCCGCCAAGCCGGCAGAAAAAGGTGGTAAGCAGGAAGTCACCGTGCCCGATATCGGCGATTTCAAGGAAGTGCCGATCATCGAAGTGCGCGTGAAAGATGGCGATGTGGTCGCCAAGGAAGACACGCTGCTGACGCTCGAATCGGACAAGGCCACGCTCGACGTGCCGGCACCGGCGGCCGGTACCGTCCGCGGATTCAAGCTGAAAGTCGGCGACAAGGTTTCCAAAGGCAGCGCGATCTGCTCGCTGGAAATCGCCGCCGAAACGAATGCCGCTGACCAGCCTGCATCCGAAAAAACCGAGCCCGCCGAAAAACCGGCGCCTGCAAAAAAGTCTGCCGCGCATGGTGAAGCCGAAGCGCCAAGTTCAGCGCCTGGCAATCTCGGCCAAGCGCCATTGCCGCCGCCGGCCTCGCCATTGCCCGCGCCGGATGCCGCTGTCGATGCCGCGATGATTCCGCATGCGAGTCCATCGATCCGCAAATTCGCCCGCGAACTCGGTGTCGATCTGGGGCAGGTCAAAGGTTCGGCGCCGCACGGCCGCATTACGCTGGAGGACGTGCAGGGCTACGTCAAGAAATCGCTGGCCGCGCCGTCTGCTTCGGTGGCGGCGAATGCCTCAAGCAGTAGCAGCATTCCGAAAATTCCGGTGATCGATTTCGCACAATTCGGCCCGATCGAAACCCAGCCGCTGGCACGCATCCGAAAGTTGTCGGCCGCGCACGTGCATCGCTCCTGGCTCAACATTCCGCACGTCACCCAGAACGATGAAGCGGACATCACTGAACTCGAAGCCTTCCGCAAATCGCAGAGCGAAGAGACCGGCGTGAAGCTGACGCTGCTGCCGTTCATCATGAAAGCGGTTGCGAAAGCGATGACCGCGTATCCGGAATTCAATGCGTCGCTGTCGCCCGATGGCGAAAGCCTGATTCTCAAGCAATACCTCCACATCGGCTTCGCTGCCGACACACCCAACGGTCTGGTGGTGCCGGTGGTGCGCGATGTCGATCAAAAAGGCATCGTCGCGCTGGCGCAGGAAACCGCCGAGCTGGCAAAAAAGGCCCGCGACGGCAAGCTCAAGGGCGATGAAATGCGCGGCGGCTGCTTCTCGATTTCCAGCCTCGGCGGCATTGGCGGCAGTCACTTCACGCCGATCGTCAACGCGCCGGAAGTCGGCATCCTCGGCGTGTCGCGTTCGAGCATCAAACCGGTCTGGGATGGCAAGGCGTTTCAGCCGCGATTGATGGTGCCGCTATCGCTGTCCTACGATCATCGCGTGATCGACGGTGCTTATGCCGCGCGTTTCATCGTGCAGCTGGTGAAACTGCTCGCGGATTTGCGCAGGTTATCGTTGTAGGACGCGCACGGTTTCGGGTGGCTTCAAAAGTTGGGATCGACTGGCAACGCCAGCTTGCTGGCAGCACAATGGTGGCAGTGAAGCGGCGGCAGTTCGGAACAGCGGCCGCTGTCGTGCGATCTCGATCCATTCAACTTCATTTCAAGGCTCGCTCAAGCCAGCGATACCTTTTACGAAAAGGCTCAAGAGTTGTCGTGATGAAAAAGAAAATAGTGGAAACGACCACCGCCGCGGCGTCTGTGGCTGAATCTGTGGCCGCGCCTGCCGCGAAAAAAAGTCGCGCCAAAGTCAGCCCGAAACCGGCTGAAGAACCGCCCGCCGCACCGCCGCGCAAATCCACGGCAGAGTTGTTGCGTGAAGTCTTGGCCGCAAAAAATGCTGGCAACGCCAGCGCAGGGCCGCGATTGCGGCCGCAGATGGGTGGTGGAAAAGTGGCGAAGGATGCCGAACGGCGCAGCGGAAAATCCAGAAAAGTACATTGAGCATGCGCGCATGCTTGCAAGCGCAACAGGTTTGGGGAAGTTCGTGCCGGTGATCACAAAAAGAGGGTTGGGCATTGCGCTGGCGCTGTGTCTGCTGGCGGCTTGCAGCGCCGAACCCACGTTGGAAGACCCGCTGACGGTGGAGCACACCGCCGATGCGGATAGCGCCGCACCCGCGCAAGCGCCGAAGCCGCAGAACATGAACGAAATCGCCAAAGCCTATGTCGAGCTGGTGCTGAAGCTGGGTCGGTTCGATGCCGATTACGTGGATGCTTATTACGGGCCGCCGGAATGGAAAACCGAGGCGGAAAAAAATCCACTGAGCTTGCCGCAGATCGAGCAGCAGGCGCAGGAGTTGATCGTGGCACTGATCAATGTCGACAACGCTGCGGATGCCGGCACCGACGAGCAATTGCTCAACCTGCGCAAAAGCTATCTGAAGAATCAGCTCGGCTCGCTGACTGCGCGCGCGCGTTTGCTGCAGGGCGAGCAGATGTCGTTCGACGATGAAGCGCGCGCGCTGTACGACGTCGAACCGCCGCATTATTCCGAGAGCGATTTCGCGCCGGTGCTGAAAATAATGGATAGCCTGCTGCCGGCCGGGCCGGGCACTCTGGCGCAGCGCTATAACCAGTACATCGAGCAATTTTCAGTGCCGGCGGCGCGGCTCGAAACGGTGATGCGCACTGCCATCGGCGTATCCCAATATCGCAGCGCCGCGCATCTGAAACTGCCGCCAGGCGAACGCTTCGATCTGGTTTTCGTCAGCGGCAAACCCTGGAGCGCGTACAACTGGTATCAGGGCAATTATGTGAGCCGGATCGAGGTCAACACCGACTTGCCGATTCCGATCAGCCGCGTCATCGAACTCGCCGCGCATGAAGGTTATCCGGGTCATCACGTTTACAACAGCCTGCTCGAACAGGCACTGGTGCGCGGTCGCGGCTGGCCGGAATATCAGGTTTATGCGCTGTTTTCGCCGCAATCGTTCATCGCCGAAGGCACCGCGGATTTCGGCGTCGGCATGGTTTATCCGGGCAACGAGCGCCTCGAGTTCGCGCGCGAACTGTTCCAGATCGCAGGCCTCGATATCAAGCAAGCGGCGAATTATCTGCAAGTGGTCGATGCCGCAAAAGCACTGGCGCCGGCTACCATCGAAGCCGCGCGGCGTTATGTCGATGGCCAACTGGATGATGATTCATTGGTGGCCTGGCTGCAGCGCTACACGCTGGCCTCGCCCGCGCGTGCAACTCAGCGTCTGGCGTTCATCAAGCGCTACCGCAGCTACATCATCAATTACTCTTACGGCGAAGAACTGGTGCGCGATTTCGTCGAACGCGAAGGCGACAAAACGCCAGGATCGGCGAAGCAATGGCAGGCGTTCTCGCAGTTGCTGACCACGCCGCGCACGCCAACCACCTTGCAGGCCGCTCCGTTGCCGCTGCTGCCAGCGCCGCCGGAAGCCACCTCTATCGCCATTTCGGCTGCGGACACCGCAGAACCTGCGCCGCAATCAGACCGCTTGCAACCTGCTGCGCCGCTGCCATTGAAGCTGTCGCAGGATCCGGCAGCCATACGTCAGGCGGCGGCAGCGATGCCGGCGCCCGCATCAAAAGAGGCGTTAGCATTGCCCAAGAAAACAGACGCAGCGAAGCCGCCTGCCAAGGCGAGCGCGAAGCCCGCCGCAAAAACAAACTCCAAGACAAGCCCGAAAAAAATCCAGAATACCAGCCTGCGCAACTCGGCCGACTTCAAATCTTTCCTGGCGACGAAGCCAACGCCGGCGCAGTTTCACAAGCGTTATCCGAAGGTCGCGCTGATTCTGTTCGGTGCCGAGTCCGGCAAGAGTGCGCGCACCGACGACAGTCGCTTCTTTGCGCAGCTCGACGATAACGGGCACATCGTCGGCGGCAAGTTCAGGTAGCCCGGCGTGATGCCGGCGTCGCGTTTGCAGGGTTGCTCGCTATACTGCGGATATCAGCGGATATGCGGCGCGTGGCCTCAGCGCCGCTCTACTTTGGCGGAAAAATTTCAGGAGACTTGACGATGTCGGATGCCAAGCTGTTTCGCCGCATTGCGCGCATGGACGAAGATTTTCCCGGCCAGCTGGCAACCTTCAAGCCCGCGCTGAAAGGCCTGGTGCCGGACGATATCAATTTCACCGAAGATTCCTACGACGAGTTGTTCGTGCTGCTCGCCTCCGCCTTGTATTACGCGCGCGATGCCAAATTGCGCAAAACCTCGGCGAACAAATCCGGCGGCAATCCGAAGCTGGTTTCGGTGTTGATGGACGAAGGCGTGAAAGACAAGGATGCCGTGCTGGCCGAGCGCATTCTCGATCGCATTGCGCCCTACGTGCCGCCGAAAGTGATGATCGCCACACTGGCAACGATGCATGCCAGCCAGACTCCGGAATTCCGCGAGTATCACGGCGCGATCCAGCGCATCACGGCGGATTTGTATCGCATCGTCAGCGGTTTTGAAGCCGCCGAGTTTTGCCCCAAGGCACTGATTCGCTGGGCCTCCGGGCCGAACCGCGCGACCATTCAAAGCGCGCTGAACGGCGAATAGCGGCTGCGCAAAAAGCGCGATAAACGCGGAAAAACATCCAAGACAAGGCGACAAAAAAGGCGGCCGTTTGCGCAGGCCGCCTTCAAACAACATTCGATCAATACGATTGCGGCATCAAGCCGCAGTGCTTGAATCGAGGCTCGGACTTCTGATTCAGTGCCCGACGGTTGCGCCTGCGTTGGCATTGACGCCGACGCCCAGGTTGCTGCTCGCGCCGGTTGCAGCGCCCAAGCCGGCACCCGCTCCCGAGGTGACGCCAGAGCCGGTCGACTCGACCTTGCCCATTGTTGCGGAGCCTGCGTTTTTCGCAGCACCCGCAGTGGTGGAAACTGCCGACTTCGTACCTGAAGCCGCTTTACCGGCTACGCCCTTGGCCGCACCTGCGGTGCCTTTGGCAGCATGACCGACGCCGCCCAACACGCCGCCAAGCGCACCGGTCGCACCCCCCACGGTTGCGCCCGTATCAACGCCCGCGCCCAATCCGAGACCGGCATTGGCGGCGGGGGTAGTCGCCCCGGCCTGTGCTCCTGCCTGCACGTTTGCGCCGTCGGCGATGGCTGCACCGGCAACCAGCAGCGCAGCACAAGTGAAACTGGAGAAGATGACTTTGTTCACGATTTATCCCTTTTTAGACATCGGCGCGAGATTGCGCCGGATCAAACGCTAGCAGGAATTGGTGAATCCTGACTGAACGCCGGGCTGAATTACCGCCGCAATCTCGACGCGACTTATCCGATCCGGCATGCTGATCGGCGATGAAATCAAAACGCAGATTCCGATCGAAAACATCGCCGCGAAGCACTGCCGAGCACGAAAAGAATATGCAGGACGACGCTCGTGCAATCCTGCGCCGGGTTGCCGAAATTCCCTGCGGCTGCGTCGCCACCTATAGCCAGATCGCGTGGCTGGCCGGATTACCCGGACGTGCGCGTCTGGTGGGTCGTGTCCTTGCAAGCCTGCCGCCGCTACTCATCGAAGTTGTTTCTGAAAAGACTTCAGTCGCTTTGCCAGGCGCCAGCCCAGCCGTTAGCGCCCGTGCGCAACTCAAGGCCGCGAGCAGTGTTCGCAAAGACCTGGAGATTTGCCCCTGGCATCGCGTCATCAACGCGCAAGGCAAGCTGTCGTTGCCGATCAACAGCGCGGCGTATCTGGAACAGCGTCGGCGTCTGTGCGAAGAAGGCGTACTGTTCCGCAAGGAGCGGATCGATCTGCGGCGTTATCAATGGCGCTCGCTCGACGATTCGCCCTTGCTGGATTGAATCGATATGGATATCAGCAAATACAGGCATCCAAAACAAAAGCCCCGGCACGCACATGCATGCCGGGGCTTTTTTGCAACGACGCTACCAGATGCTGACGCGCTGCTCCGGCGGCAGATACATCTTGTCGCCTTCCTTCAAACCATAGGCTTCGTAAAAACCCGGCTGATTCACCAGCGGCGCATCGCCGCGCACCGCCGGCGGTGAATGCGGATCGGATTTGATCCGCACCAGCGCTTCGTTCTCACGCACCTTGCCGCGCCACACCTGCGCCCAGCCGGCGTAGACACGCTGTGGTCCGGTAAGGCCGTCGATGATCGGCGCATCCTTGCCCGCCAGCGATAGTTTGTAAGCCTTGTACGCGATCGAGAGACCGGAGTTGTCGGCGATGTTTTCGCCCAGTGTGAGTTCGCCGTTCACATGGAAACCCGGCACCGGTTCGTAGGCGTTGTACTGCGCCACCAGCGCCTGCGTCTTCGCCTTGAACTTGTCGTGATCTTCCTTGGTGAACCAGTCGTGCAGATTGCCATCGGCATCGTACTGGCTGCCTTCGTCATCGAATCCGTGACTGATTTCATGGCCGATCACCGCGCCGATGCCGCCGTAATTCGCTGCGTCATCCGCCTTCGCGGTGAAGAATGGCGGCTGCAGAATCGCCGCCGGAAAGACGATCTCATTCATCTCCGGATTGTAGTAAGCATTGACGGTTTGCGGCGTCATGTCCCATTCCGTGCGGTCGATCGGCTTGCCGAGTTTGTCGATATTTCGCCGGTATTCAAACAGCGAGGCACGGGTCACATTGCCGACCAGATCATCCTTGGCGAAGCTCAAGCTGCTGTAGTCGCGCCACTTGTCCGGATAGCCGATTTTCAGCATCAGCTTGTTGAGTTTTTCCTGCGCGGCTTGCTTCGTCTCCGGCCCCATCCAGTCGAGCGTTTCGATGCTGGCGCGATACGCCGCGATCAGGTTTTGCACCAGCGCCTGCATGCGCGCCTTGCTCTCCGGCGGGAAATATTTTTCGACATACAGCTTGCCCAGACCTTCGCCGATCGACGCATCCACCAGCGCCACACCGCGCTTCCAGCGCGGACGGTTTTGCGGAATGCCATGCAAGGCGGTGCCGTAAAACGCGAAGCGCTCATCCACGAAAGCCTTGCTCAAATACGGCGCTGCAGCAGACAGCACGCGCCATTTGAAATACGCCTTCCAGACGGCCAGCGGCGTTTTTTGCAGCAGCTTGCCGAAAGCAGTGAAATAGCTCGGCTGGCTGATGATGAGATAGTCGACCTTGCCATCGATCGCCGCCTTGCCCAGATAACTTTTCCAGTCATAAGCCGGCATCAAGCCGGGCAGATCAGCGATCAGATACTTGTTGTAGGTTTTCACCGGATCGCGGTTTTCAACTTTGGTCCATTGAATCTTCGCCAGTTCGGTTTCCAGCGCGAGGATATCCTTCGCATCCTTCACCGCGTCCTTGTCGCCCGCCAGCTTCTGCATATTTTCGATATGCGTCTGGTATTTGGCGCGCGCATCTTTCAGCTTGTCGTCGTCCTTCAGGTAGTAATCACGATCCGGCAAACCGAGGCCGCTCTGGCCGAGATCGAACACATATTTGGTCGAGTCTTTCGCGTCCAGATGCACTTGCGGCTGGTACGGTGCGCCGATGTCGAGCTGATTGAAATGCGCGATCAACGCCGGAATTTCCTTTTTGTCCTTGATCGCATCGATCTGCGCAAACTCTCCGGCGATCGGTTTCAGGCCCAGCTCCTCAAGCTTCGGTTCGTCGAGAAAACTGGCATACAGCGCTGCAATTTTCTGCGCATCGGCATCGGCGGGCGTATCGCCCAAACCTTCGATAATGCCTTTTAGTTGCTCGTCGCCATCGTCATCCAGTTTGGTGAACGAGCCATACGATCCCTTGTCTGCCGGAATCTCGAAGCTCGCCAGCCATTTGCCATTGATGTGTTTGTAAAAGTCGTCCTGCGCGCGCACCGAATCGTCGGTGAATTGCAGATCGATACCGGAGACCAGCGCGGGTGCGGCAGGAGCCGCGGCTGGCGCCGGCGCTTCGGCCGTTTTGGAGCAGCCTACGACCAGGCTGGCGCCAAGCACGATGCCGAGTGGCCAGCGAAAGGTGTTGCGGGAAAATCGGATCACAGGAAAATCCTCTTGGAAAGATAACGGCTGAAGTTTGACAGTTACGAACGTGGCTTACCCAACAACTGATGTGCTGCCCAGATGGAAACGGCGCCGGCTTATCGCAAACGACGAATCGTGCTGGAATCATGAACGCGCAGAAAATGGCTGGTTTCAGTCCAACTCATCCCATAAAGTCGCGCATCATTCGGACGCAAGCCCGCCCGCATCGAACTGCGCAAACGAAACTTGGATGCCGCAAATCGCCAGCAGGTTTGAATTGCCGGCTACGCCATCACCGCATCGACATCCCGCGCGCTTAACATCCACATTACGTCCGGAGAAATCGGTATGCGCATCCACTGGCTGCAACACGCGGACTTCGAGGATCTCGGCTGCATCGCGCCGTGGCTCGCCGCGCATGGGCACAGCGTGGCTGCGACCAGGTTGTACGCCGGAGAACGGCCACCGTCGATCGCAAGCTTCGATGCGCTGATCGTAATGGGTGGCCCGATGAACATCTACGAACACGAGCGTTACCCGTGGCTGATGCCGGAAAAAGCGCTGATCAAAAATGCGCTTGACGGCGGCAAGCGCGTGCTCGGAATTTGTCTCGGCGCGCAATTGCTGGCGGATGTGCTCGGCGGTCCGGTGACGCGCAACGCCGAAAGCGAGATCGGCTGGTTCCCGGTGACGCTGAATTCAAGCGGCCGCACCAATCCCCAGTTCGCCGATCTGCCGGATACCTTCACCGCCTTTCACTGGCACGGCGACACCTACGCGCTGCCGCCGAATGCGCAAGCACTTGCGTTCAGCGAAGCCTGTGCGCAGCAGGCTTTTTCTGCCAAAGACGGCCGCGTGCTCGGCCTGCAATTTCATCTGGAAGTCACACAAGCCAATGCACAAGCCTGGTTTGCGCAGGAGCGCCCAGCGCCGGCGCGTTACGTGCAGATGCCGGAATACATCCTTGCGCAAGCCAACTGTTTCGACGACAACAACCGCTTTATGCGTTCGATCCTCGCGCGATTTTTTGCCGAGTGAAGCAGCTACTCGTTAGTTAAGCCTAAGCCGTCGCTTAAACGGGCGCGATCAGATTGCGTCGTGAAGCTCGCGCCGCAGGCTTCCCTTTTGCGGAGACCACAGCCGGCGGTTTCAGCGGCTTCACGGTTGTCCGGCCCCAGCGTTTTCGCGTTGCCGCACGCAGCGGCTGTTCGCGGCGGATTTCCTCGATGAAGCGCCGCAAGCTGTCGCGTGCTTCCGCGCGGCCATCGCGCACGTGGTCGCGCATGTTGCCGCGATACCAATCGTAATTGCCGAGGAAGCGATCGATATCGCTCGGGTTCAGGTTCAGGCGATCGCCGCGCATGCCAATCCCCATGCGCTCGATCATGTAGGCATTGAGCCTTTGCTCGAAGGCTTCTTCCGGCAGCGCCAGAATCGGTTTGGTGAAATGAATTGCTTCGCTGATCAACTGGTTTCCAGCGGTGGACAACACCGCCTTGCAATCCGCCATGTCGCGGATGAAGCCGGCGTTGCTCGGCGCGCGAAAGTCCAGATTCTCGACCCTGCCGCGGAATGGCGTACCGTAAACCACCACCGGAAAATCCAGCTGACGCAAAGCGCGGTCGATGTTCGGCCGATACTGATGCTCGCCCTTGTTGAAATAAGCCAGCAGGAATCCGCTGCCGGCATCGCGCTCGGTCGGCTGCGTTTGCAGCACTTCATCGCGCAGGATCGGACCGACCACCTGCACGCCCGGATACGCTGCTTCGGCCGGATAAAAACTGGCGATCAGGATACGTTCCGGCACGCCCATCAGGCTTCGATACCCCAGCGCATCCCGATAACCCAGTGCCCATAAATCCGGCGGAAAATGCGGCTTGCAGTACGCGATGATGCCGACGTGATCGAAACTGATGCGCGGAATCCTGAGCTTGCGCGCGGCGCGATGCGTCCACGCTTCCGAATCCGAAATCACCAGCTCGATGCCGCGGCTCTTGAACTCGTCTGCGACAAAATCAGAAGCCGGCCCACCGAATAAAAGATCGGCCATCGGCGAAAAATTCCGGCGCAGCGTTTGCACCGTCGAATGGCCGCCGCGTTCGTTGTATGCATAGCCGATGGTGGGAATCCGCACGGTCGGCACATGCGTGTCGAGCGGCGCGAGCACCTCATAAGCATCGCCGCCAGCAAACAGCGTGACCTCGTGTTCGGCCAGCAGCTCTGGCAGCACTGCGCTGGTGCGCATCGCGTGGCCGCGACCATAACCCATCACTCCGTAAGCGATCCGCATGCGCTTGTCCTCGTGATTTATCACACACAGATTAAGACGGTTTGCTTGCACGCCGATGTCGGCTGCGTGACGAACACATGACCAACGCCCGCGGCGACGATCGGTATGATGAGACCAATGTTTTGCGACGCTTGAATGCCATGTTTGATTTCAGTTCGTATTTCACCGCTGAACTTGGCGCCGCTTTTCTGACGCTGGCCGCACTCGAAGTGGTGCTGGGCATCGACAACATCATTTTCCTGTCGATCAGTGCCTCGAAATTGCCGCCCGCGCAGCAGGCGCGCGGCCGCACCATCGGTTTGGCCGGCGCAATGATTACGCGCATCGGTTTGCTGCTGTCGCTGGCCGCGCTGGCACGGCTGACCAGCACCTGGGTCACCATACTCGGCGAGGATTTATCCGGCCGTGATTTCATCCTGCTGCTCGGCGGTCTGTTCCTGATCGGCAAAAGCACGCTGGAAATCCGTGAGCAACTACGCGGCGGTCCGCATACCGAAGCCGCCATCGGCCGCAAGCACGCCGGCTTCTGGTCCACCATTGTGCAGATCATGATTCTGGATATCGTGTTCTCGCTGGATTCGGTCATCACCGCCGTTGGCATGACCAAGAACGTGCCGGTGATGATCGCCGCGATCGTCGTCGCCGTGATCGTGATGATGTTTTTTTCCGGCTACGTTGCGCGCTTCGTCGACGAGAACCCCACTGTGCGCACGCTGGCGCTGAGTTTTCTGGTGCTGATCGGCATGTCGCTGGTCGCCGAAAGCCTCGATTTCCATGTGCCCAAAGGCTATCTGTATTTTGCGATGACGTTCTCGACCATCGTCGAATTGATCAATCTCAAGATGCACAAGCAGGCTGCTTCGACAGCGAAATAGACCGCTGCTTTTGCAGGCGATGTTTTCATATTGCGATCGATCGTTTCAACGGCGTTCACGCAAACATTCTGAAGTGCGTCTGACGATGGACAATCCGCAATCGATAACCGCGAATCCGTGCTTCAACAACGCTGCCCTCGATCCGTCGCACCTATAAACTAGCGGCATGTTTCAAAGCCCAGCCATCAACCCGGATATCGTGCCGCTCACCGCAGCACTCAATCCCGCGCAGAAAGAAGCCGTCACCGCGCCGCCGGAACATCGCTTGGTGCTCGCCGGTGCGGGTTCCGGAAAAACGCGCGTGCTGGTGCATCGCATCGGCTGGTTGGTCGCGGTGGAAAATATTTCGCCGCATTCGATTCTGGCGGTGACGTTCACCAACAAGGCCGCGGCCGAAATGCGCGGTCGTATCGAGCAGCTCATCAACGTGCCGGTGCGGACGATGTGGGTCGGCACCTTTCACGGCATTGCGCATCGCATGCTGCGGCTGCACTGGCGCGAAGCCAAGCTGCCGCAGAATTTCCAGATTCTCGATTCGGACGATCAGCAGCGGCTGGTCAAGCGCATTTTGCGCAGCCTCGACATGCCCGACGAACAATGGCCGCCGAAGCTGGTTACCGCGTTCATCAACGCGCAGAAAGACGAAGGCCGGCGTCCGGCGTCGCTGGCGGATCAAGGCGATTATGCGCAGCGCCAACTGGTGCGCGCGTATACCGCCTATCAGGCGCAATGCGAATCCGCCGGGCTGGTGGATTTCGCCGAACTGCTGCTGCGCGCCTTCGAGTTGTGCCGCGATGTGCCGGAAATTCAGGCGCATTACCGCGCGCGTTTCCGCCATATTCTGGTCGATGAATTCCAGGACACCAACACGCTGCAATACGCCTGGCTGCGCGTGCTCGCGGGCGAAAGCGGTGTGCTGTTCGCGGTCGGCGACGACGACCAGAGCATCTATTCCTGGCGTGGCGCGAAGGTCGAAAACATGGTGCGGCTGTCGCGCGATTTTCCCGGTGCCGAAGTGATCCGGCTCGAACAGAACTATCGTTCCACCGGCACCATTCTGAAAGCCGCGAATGGCTTGATCGCCAAGAACAGCAGCCGGCTCGGCAAGAATTTGTGGACCGAAGACGGCGAAGGCGCACCGATCCAGCTATACGCCGCGTTCAACGAATATGACGAGGCCGAATTCGTCGTCAATCGTATGCGCGAACATCTCGATGGCCGCACGCGCCACGCCGATCTCGCGGTGCTGTATCGATCCAATGCGCAGTCGCGCGTACTCGAAGAAACGCTGATCCGTCAGCGCTTGCCGTATCGCATTTACGGCGGCCTGAGATTCTTCGAGCGCATGGAAGTGAAGGACGCACTGGCGTACTTAAGGCTCATCAGCAACCGCGAAGACGATGGCAGTTTCGAGCGCACCGTGAACACACCGACGCGCGGCATCGGCGCCACCACCATCGAGCGCTTGCGACAGATTGCGCGCGAAGGCGGCATGTCACTGTGGAAAGCCGCTGTCGGCGCCGGTGCTGTGCTCGGCCGTAGTGCCGGCAATCTGAAGCAGTTCATCGATCTGATCGAAGGCCTGGCAAAAGAAACTGCTGGCGAGCCGCTGTCGAAAATCATGGAGCTGACGATCGAGCGCTCGGGACTGCGCGATCATTACAAAAAGGAAAAAGGCGAACAGGCTGAATCGCGGCTCGAAAACCTCGACGAGCTGATCAACGCCACGCGCGGCTTCGAGCGGCCGCCGGAAGACGATGAACTCGATCCGCTCAATTCATTCCTCGCACATGCCGCACTCGAAGCCGGCGAAGGTCAGGCGCTCGCAGGCGAAGATTGCGTGCAGTTGATGACGCTGCATTCCGCCAAAGGCCTCGAGTTTCCGATCGTGTTCATGGTCGGCGTGGAGAACGGTTTGTTCCCGAATCAGCGCGCGCTCGACGAAGGCAATCTCGAAGAAGAACGGCGCCTGTGTTACGTCGGCATCACGCGCGCACGGCAGCAGCTGTACATCAGCTACGCCGAAGTGCGGCGCGTGCATGGTACCGAACAGATCGGTTCGCCCTCGATTTTCCTGCGCGATATTCCGCCGGAATGCGTGGTGGAAACGCGACCGCGCGCTGGCGTGCTGCGGCCCAGCTTCACCGGCGCCGCGCGCAATTCCGGCAATGGTTATGGCGGCTACGGCACGCGAGAACCGCGGCCGCGCTATGGCGAAGGCTACAACCTGCAACGCCCGGTGATTGCGACCGCGCAAACCTACGGCGGCTTCAAACTCGGCGCGCAGGTGCGGCATCTCAAATTTGGCGAAGGCACCATCGTTTCGTTCGATGGGGATGGCGACCGCACCCAGGTTGAAGTGCGCTTCGCAAGCGCCGGCACCAAACGCCTGATGCTGTCGCAGGCGAACCTCCAAGCGGTTTAGTAAGCCCAAACTAACACCAGCATGAACGCCATCGAATGGGGACTCATCCTCGGCGTGATCGCCATTCTGGTCGGGCCGTTTCTGGCATTGAAGGCGGTTGCGAAATTCCGCTCGAATCGATCGAGCCGGCCCGACTCGAGGAACAACCGGCAATAATAAAAGTTAAGCAGATACCAATAAACCCGAGCATCTGCGGTGACTGCAGCCGAAATCCGCTAGCTCGCCTTCACCTTGACCAGCATGCCTTTGATGTCGTTGCTTTCGAGTCTCTGCAAAATTTCCTGCGCCTTGGCGAGATCGTCTTCCGGGCCGATGCGCACGCGGAACCAGTTGGTGCTTTGATCGCCGCTACTGTTACCACTACTATTGATGGTGACTTGCTCGATCTTCGACTCCACGCCCAATAGCGCCAAATTGGCGCGGCTTTTTTCGGCTTCGTCGCGGGTTTTGTAGGCGCCAACCTGGATCAGATACTGACCCGGTGCGGCGATCGCGGCGGCAATCGCCGGGCTGGCCGAAGTCGATGGATTGCCACCCTTGGCGGAAGCCGCCGCATCTTCGCGCGGGATCACCACTTCGTAACTCGGCAGCATTTCGTAGAACGCGAAACGCGGCGTTTGTTTCGGCGGCAAGGCGATCGGCTTTTTGCCATCGTCTTTAGAGCTTGCTACAGAATTCGTAGCAGCAGAATTTTGCGCGGCGGCATTCGCCGATTTGCCAAGCTGCATGGCCGGCGCGGGTCGTTCGATCCAGACAAAAGCGGCGATCACCAGGCCGATTGCCAGGCCAACGACGATGCCGGCCCAGCCGGGCAATCCGCCGCTTTTTGCCGGCGCGGGTTTGCGCGCAGGCGTGCGATTCGGCGGCCGGTTGCCCGCGGGCCGTTGCGGTGGCCGGGCATAGTCGCGCGCCACTTACATTTTCTCCGGCGCGCTGACGCCGAGCAGCGCGAGGCCGTTGCGCAGCACCTGCCGCGCGGCCACAGCCAGCGCGACGCGCGCATTGCGCAGTTCGACGTCGTCCATCAGCAATTGATGCGTGTTGTAGAAGCCATGAAACGCGGCGGCCAGTTCGCGCAGATATTGTGCGACCAGATGCGGCTCCAACAGTGCCGCAGCGGCCTCGACGATTTCCGGAAAGCGCGAGAGCTGCGCGGCGAGCGCGATTTCGAGCGGCTCGATCAGGCGACTCAGCGCGGCACCACCCGCGTCTTCATTCCAACTCCAGCCACGTTCGCCGAGCTGGCGCAGCACGCTGCAAACGCGCGCATGCGCGTATTGAATGTAGTACACCGGATTGTCGTTGGTCTGCGCGCGCGCCAGGTCGATGTCGAACACCAGCTGCGAATCCGCCTTGCGCGCGACCAGAAAATAGCGCGTGGCATCGCAGCCGACCTCATCGATCAGATCGCGCAGCGTCACATAGCTACCGGCGCGCTTGGAAATCTTCACTTCCTCGCCGCCGCGCATCACCGTCACCATCTGGTGCAGCACGTATTCCGGCCAGCCTTTCGGAATGCCTATATTGAGCGCCTGCAAGCCCGCTCTTACTCGGACAATCGTGCCGTGATGATCCGCGCCCTGTTCGTTAATTGCTCTCGGAACGGTTTCTGGCGCAGTCAGTTGCGTCGAGTAGATCAAACGTCGCCACTTCTGAACATGATACGCCACATCCGGCACGAAGTAGGTATAACTGCCGTCGGACTTGCGCATCACGCGGTCCTTGTCGTCGCCGAAATCCGTGGTCCTCAGCCATAGTGCGCCATCCTGTTCGAAGGTGTGGCCGCTTTCGATCAAACCATTGACGGTCTCTTCGACCTGACCTCTTTGATAAAGCAGCGATTCGAGGTAATAGTCGTCGAAATTAATCTCGAACGCTTTCAGGTCGGAATCCTGTTCACGCCGCAAATAGGCGACAGCGAAATCACGAATCGCATCTAAATTATTCGGATCGGTGGCAGCAGTGATCGAACGGTCATCCGCCACGATGAATTCGCCGGCCAGATACGCCGCCGCGACATCCTTGATGTAGTCGCCGCGATAGCCATTCTCCGGCCATCCCGGCTGTTCGGGTTCGATGCCCTTGCAGCGCGCCTGCACCGACAGCGCAAGGTTGTTGATCTGCGCACCGGCATCGTTGTAGTAAAACTCGCGCGACGTTTGCCAGCCGCTGGCATCGAGCAGCCGCGCCAGACAATCACCGACCGCCGCACCGCGGCCGTGGCCGACATGCAGCGGCCCGGTGGGATTGGCCGACACGAACTCGACCATCGCGTGCTTGCCGGCGCCTTGCGCCTTGCGGCCATAGGTTTCGCCGCGCGCCAGCACTTCGGCGATGACTGCCTGAAACGCGGCCGGCGCCAGAAAGAAATTGATGAAGCCCGGCCCAGCGATTTCGACTTTCGCAACCGCTGGCGACGACGGCAGATTTTTCACCAGTGCTTCCGCGACGACACGCGGCGGCTTGGCGAGCGGCTTCGCCAGCAGCATTGCCAGATTGGTCGAGAAATCGCCGAATCGTGAGTCTTTGGTGGGTTCCAGCAGAATCGCAGGCAAGCTCGCGGGCCGTGCACCGGCATGTTCGGCGAGCACGGCATCGAGTGCGGCAGTCAACAGGGATTGCAGTTGCGGTTTCATCGTCGAGCTTTTTGCGAGCGCGGATTGTAACGGCTGCGATTTATCACGACAGAAACCGGCCGATTTTGCGGGCGACGAGCACACAATATTTACAGTACAACCGATTCTTCGGGGTGCTCTAAAACAAATCCGCCGGATCGATATCCACCGACCAGCGCACGCCATGCGCGGCGTTCATCGGTTCGGCTTGCGCGATCCAGCCGCCGATCACGCGATGCAGTGCCGCGCGCGAAGCGCTGCGCAACAACAATTGCGCGCGATGTACACCGCCGCGCCGCCGCATCGTCGCGGGCGCCGGACCAAGCACTTCCACTTCCGCCGATGCCGGCAATGCGGTGCGCGCATGCCGCAAAAATTCCAGCGCTGCGGGTTCATCCACCGCCTGCGCGCGTAGTAGCGCGAGGTGCGAAAACGGCGGCAAGCCATGCGCGCGGCGTTCGCGCAATAGCGCTTCGCAAAAGGCCGGATAACCTTCATTCACTAACTGCAGCAGCAGCGGATGATCCGGGTGCTGCGTCTGCAACAGAACCTGCCCCGGCTGGCCCGCGCGACCGACGCGGCCGGCGACCTGCGTCAGCAATTGGCCCATGCGTTCGAGCGCGCGGAAGTCGGTGCCATACAGCGCCTGATCGGCATCGACCACGCCGGCCAGACTCAGGCCGCTGAAGTCGTGACCCTTCGCCAGCACCTGCGTGCCGACGAGGATGTCGATTTCGCCAGCGTGTGCAGCACGGCTCAAGCGCTCGATTTCGCCGGCGCGAGCAAGCCGATCGGAATCGAAGCGTTCGATGCGTTTTTCCGGAAAGCGCAGACGCAGCGTGTCTTCGATGCGCTCGGTGCCCTGGCCGGTCGGCGTCAATTCGGCCGCGCCGCAATCCGGGCATGGATCCGGAATCCGCGAAATCATGCCGCAGTGATGGCACAGTAATCGCTGGCGGCCGCGATGCAGCGTCATTCGCGCATCGCAATGCGGGCATGGCGCTACCCAGCCGCAGGCATGGCAGACCAGCGCTGGCGCGTAGCCGCGCCGGTTCAGGAACAGCAGCACCTGACCGCCTGCGCCGAGATGACGTTCCACCGCATCCAGCAAAGGCGTGCTGAGTCCCTGCGTCAACGGCTGCGTGCGGACATCGATAATCTCGATTCGCGGCGGTGCCGCGCTCGACACGCGCTGCCGCAAATGCAGATGCGCATAACGGCCGATTGCTGCGTTGTGCAGCGTTTCCAGCGCCGGCGTCGCGCTGCCGAGCACTGCCGGCACATTGCGCCTTCGTGCGCGCACCAGCGCGACATCGCGTGCGGAATAGCGCAGGCCTTCCTGCTGCTTGTAGGAAACATCGTGTTCTTCGTCGATGATGATCAGGCCGAGCCGCGGCAGCGGTGCGAAAACCGCCGAACGGGTGCCGATCAAGACATCGATTTCGCCAGCGCGCGCGCGCAGCCAGGTGCGCGTCCGCTCGGCATCGCTCAAGCCGGAGTGATAGCTCGCCACGCGGCGACCAAAGCGCTGGATGAAGCGATCGGTGAGCTGCGGCGTCAAGCCGATTTCCGGCGTGAGCACCAGTGTTTGCTGGCCCTTGGCGATCACTTCCGCGGTCAGCTGCAGATAAACCTCGGTCTTGCCACTGCCGGTAACGCCTTCCAGCAAGCTGGTGGAATAGCTGCCAAGCCGCTGCTTCAGTTCGAGCAGTGCTGCGGCCTGTTCGGGCGTCGATCGCGCTGCGGCCTGCAATCCGTTTTCGAGCTCTGAATCAATCGCGGTATGATTCGATGAGGTGACGGAATCGACCCAGCCTTGCGTCATCGCCCGGCGCAGCGCGGCGGTCGGCGCTAACGCGCGCGCGTCCGCAGCGCTCAGCGCGCGTTCTGCAATCGCGCTCAACAGCTGCTTCATACTGGCAGAGCGAGCTGGCAGCTGCGTTAGCGCGGCATATCCGGCCGCCGTCAGCCGCAAGATCAGCGTTTGCGGAAGACTCGTCGCCGCGCCCTTGCGCAAGTGGGTGGGCACTGCCGCCGCCAGCACTTCGCCCAGCGGATGGTGATAGTAATCGGCGACCCAGCTGCAGAGCTCGATCAGCGCCGTATCGATCAAAGGTTCCGAATCGAGTACTTCCCGAATGGCCCGATATTCAAATTCACCGGCTGCGATTTCGCGTGGTGCCGAAACGACGATGCCCACCACCTCACGCCGCCCGAAAGCCAGCCGCACGCGCACGCCGGGGCGTATCTGCGCGGCCTGCGGGTCGTCCACCCGGTAATCGAACACTTTCCGCAAAGGTACGGCGATCGCCACAGCCGCCACTAGTAAAAAAGGCCCTGTGGATAATTGTGTGGACAGCTTCGTCAAGTCGAATTCCGCCGGAATGCCCGCCCGCGTCGGTTTATTGATGTCATGTTAAGTTCAATAAATAAAACTTTTTATTTCAAGCAGTTACAGACAGGATGCAAACTGGAGTGTTACGAACGCTTTACGTTCCATCCTTTAACGAAATGGCTTGACTTTGTGCATAAAGGTAGATCGCTGGGCAGTACGAAGTGGCCCAAGCAACCCTGGAAAACTCCCACGCGCTTGAGTCGATAGCCATTTATCGTGTGGCGGACGATTAAACCACGCGTTAAGCAGGGCAGAAACGACTGAGGAAGCATAACGATCATCCGCCTCAGGATGGGCTTGCTTCGCAAAGCGGAATTTCGCGTGCTGGCGGTGGTTCTGTGGGACGGCAGAGTCAGCAGGGTAGCCCCAATCGTCGAGCCTGATCGTCACATCCGACAAATTTCCCGGATGTGGCGCTTTTGCCTATCTAACCGCCGTTACGTGCGGAACCAAGGCTCGACCGATTTCGCTACCGACAAAATATTGTCGAGTTCACTGCGGCGGCCGCGCAGCAGCATGGCTGCGCCCAGCGCCACCAATCCCACCGCGACCGCGGGATTTTTCTGCGCCAGACGCATCGTCATGCTACGCGGATAGCCCGCGCCAACGCCGGGCATGGCGTGTTCCGGTTTGAGGTGATCGGCCACCGCTTCACGTTCCATTTTCGGCGCGAGTCGGGTCATCACTAGCGCCCGCTGCAAGGCCAGCTCTTCCTGTAGATGCTTACGCCGCTGTTCGAGCGTTTCTCCAGACGAATTCGTCATGCACGCGCCTCGCGCGTCTGTGCCTGGATCAGCGCTCGGTCTTTTTTCAATTCTTCACGCAGCGTGGCAAAGGGCTGAACACCGGAAATATCCAGACTGCGCGATTTCCGCCACGACACCCAGCCGACCGCCGCGAACACGATCAACAACGCCGCTGCGGCCGGAATGCGGAATGGTGTTTCCCAAACGGCTGCGAGCAGCAACAAACCGGCGAAGCCGATCAACAGCAAAACGCAGGCGCCCGCGATCAAGGTCAGGAACAGCAATTGCAGGACGCGGGCACGTTCTGCCTGCCATTCCAGCAGCAGCAGATCGAAGGTTGCCGCCGTGTGATCGGCGAAAACATCGCTCGAAGCACGCAGCAGCCGCCACGTTGCGAATGCGCTGGTGGAAGTGGCTGCGTCGTGATGACCGCCGGGCGCCGATGCGGACATCGCTATCTAAAAAACCGGGCGTGTCAGCGGCGGGCAACCAGAAAGCCGAGCAGGAAGCCAAGCCCGGCGCCGATGCCGATCGACTGCCAAGGTTGATCGTGAACATAAGTATCGGTGGCCTTCGCGGTTTTTACGGCGCGCTCGCTGACTTCAGCGGTGAGTTCGTCGAGCTGCTCTTTCGCCGCCGCGACGCGGGCGCCGAGCTTTTCCTTGGCGCGTTCCAGTTCGCCGCCGGTGAGCGATGCGGTGGCCTTCACGAGGTCTTCGATATCCGAAAGAAAGTCACGCAGTTCGCCGGAGAGCGCTGCGCCGAAGCCGGAATCGGCCTTGGCTACGGCATTGCGAACGCTACGGGCTGCGGACTCAAGGGTGCTGCTATTGCTTTTCATGTCGGGTCTCCTTCAGGTGTCAAGCCTAGACCGCGACGCTCGGCAAAGGTGCAATTGGATTGCTGCGGCCGCTGATTGCGGTTTCGGATTGAACGACCGGCGCTGTGCCGGTCGTATATATTGCTCGACGATGTCTGAATTGAAGGCGGCGTGCTTAACGCCGCGAATTCATTTTCGACAGCAGGCGCAGCATTTCCATGTACAGCCAGATCAGCGTCACCATCACCGCCCAGGCCGAATACCAGGCCAGCGCTTTCGGCGCGCGTTGCGCTACCAGCGCATCCGCCTGCAGGTAATCGACCACCAGATTCATCGTCGCCAAGCCGACCATCAACAGCGAGAAGCCGATGCCCATCAGGCCGTTGCCGGTGGTCAGGCCGGACAGCGGACTCGATGGCAACAGCCACATCATCAGCATGTCAGCGAAGTACAGCAGGAAGGCTGAGAGTGTTGCGATCATCACGACCTTGACGAAGCGCGGGCCGGGCTTGATAACGCCGCTGGCATAGGCGCCCCAGCTGACACCGGCGACGACCAACGTCGCCAGCAAAGCCTGCGTGCCGATGCCGTGATAACGCGCGTCGAATTGCAGCGTCAGCAGCCCGAGTGCAACGCCTTCCAGCGTTACTGCAGGCGTAGCCAGCCATTGCGCCATCAGCGGTTTGAACGCGATTACCAGACCGAGCGCGAGATAGGCGATGGCGGAGCCGATCAACACCAAATGGATTTGCGCAGGCGCGATCAAGCCGTTCTGCGCGCCGAGCCAGCCGAACGCCGCGCCGCCGATGCAGGCCAGCAGCAGGAACGCGGTGCGCAGCACGATATCCGCGCGCGTGATGGCCGCGCCGGATTGCATCGCAACACCGCTCTTGCGCAGTGCTTTCCAGGCCGGGTTGCCGTCGTCGGGAGTGGAACTGTTGAATGCCATTTGAACACCTCATCGATACCGCGGCACAAGGGTGCCGCCGAAGCTCATAGCTTACTCCGCCTAGCTTACGACCCGGCGCGCCGCGGTGAACGCGGCGCTCAAGCGCGTCTACCGGGCACGATGGCCGGCCATGCTGCAATCATCCCGAACGCCGCGCCTTGCACGCCGCCGCGCGATGCGCGAAATTAAGCTGGAGTCGATCGCGCGACGAATCGCAGCAAGAACCGCTGCGTTGCCGCATCGAACAGCGCTGTCAACGAGTTCCATCGAGTTTGAAGAGTGCGGATTGCCGCGCTGCCATCATCATTCGACCAAGGGCTGCCATGAAAACTGTCATCTGGATCATCGTGATCGTTGCCGCGGCCGCCGGCGGTTATTACTGGTGGCAGCAGCAGCATCCCGCCGTGCCGCCAGCGCCGGAAACGCCCGCCGCGCCCGCCGCCGCTGCCGAGCCGGCGATCGAACATCCGCTCGATGATTCGCAGGTCAATGCTGCTGCCGAGAACTCCGCGCCGCTGCCCGCGCTGGCGGATAGCGATGACGCCGCGCGTGATGCCCTGAAGGATTTGCTCGGTGCGCGTTCGCTGCCGCTGTTTTATCTGAACGAGCTGATCCGCCATATCGTCGTCACGGTCGACAATCTGCCGCATGAAAAAGTCGCGCAGCGGCTGCTGCCCTGGAAGCCGGCGCCGGGTCAGTTTGCAGTGCTCAACGTCAACGGCGATGGCGCAGAAATTTCGCCGGCCAATGCCGCGCGCTATGCGCCTTATGTGAGGCTGGTCGATGCCTTGGACGCGCAGAAGCTGGTGGCGGTCTATCTACATTTTTATCCGCTGTTTCAGCAGGCCTACCGCGAGTTGGGTTATCCCAAAGGTTATTTCAACGACCGCCTGATTGCCGCGATCGATAACCTGCTGGCGACGCCGGAAGTTGCCGCACCGATCCCGCTGCTGCGGCCAGGCATGCTGTATCAATTCGCCGATCCTGCGCTGGAGGCGCGCTCGGCCGGGCAGAAAATCATGCTGCGCATCGGTGCCGGCAACGCCGCCATCGTCAAAAAGAAATTGCGTGAAATTCGCAGCGAACTGATCGGGCGGGAAACGAAAGTTAAGTGAATCGGGAGGATCGATCGATTTGAGTTTGCGAACTTCGGCGCGAGCGAATTATCAACGAGCCATTAAACTTAAAGACGACGCCACACGCCGCTCGATCAGCATCGTCGTCGTAAAATGCGCCAGCCATTGCGATTCAAAATTCCACACCAATCCCAGCCATGACCCAGACCGCCTCACCCACATTCGCAATCATCGGCGGCGGCCAGGCTGGCGCTGAAATCGCTGGCGAACTGCGCAAGCAGGGCTTCGACGGCCGCGTCGTCATTCTCGGTGAAGAAGCCGCACTGCCTTACAAGCGCCCGCCGTTGTCGAAGGCTTATCTCGCCGGCGGACTCGCCGAAGAATCGCTGTACGTCATGCAGAAGGCCGGCCTCGAAAAAGCCAACATCGAATTCCGCGGCGGCGCGCGCGTGGTGCAGATCGATCGAGAAGCCAAACAGCTCAAGCTGTCGGATGGCAGCATGCTTGCCTACGACAAGCTCGCCATCGCCACCGGCGGCCGCGCGCGCGAACTAAAGATTCCCGGCGCCGATCGCCCGAACGTGCTGCTGCTGCGCACGATCGCCGACGTCGAGAAGATTCGCGCCCTCGCGCAGGCCGGCAAGCGCGCCGTCATCATCGGCGGCGGCTTCATCGGCCTCGAAGCCGCCGCCACGCTGGTCAAGCACGGCGTGCAGGTCACCGTGCTCGAAGGTCTGCCGCGCGTGCTGGCGCGCGTCACCAGCCCGGAGGTTTCCGCGTTCTTCGAGCGCGTGCATCGGGAAGCGGGTGTTGATCTGCGCACCGGCGTGCAAATCACCTCGTTCGAATACGAAGCCCACGCGGATGCTGCCGTCACTCACATTCACCTGAGCGATCACTCCAGAGTCGAAGCCGACTTCATCATCGTCGGCATCGGCGTGGTGCCGAATACCGAACTCGCCGAAGGCGCCGGCCTGGTGGTCGACAACGGCATCGTCGTCGACGACTGCACGCGCACTTCCGACCCGGATATCGTCGCCGCCGGCGATTGCACCAATCATCCGAACGAATTCCTCAACCGCCGCGTGCGCCTGGAATCCGTGCAGAACGCAATGGAACAAGGCCGCGCCGCCGCCCGCACGATGCTCGGCAAACCGGAGACCTACAAGATGGTGCCGTGGTTCTGGTCCGATCAGTTCGATCTGAAACTGCAGATGGTCGGCATCTCCACCGGCTACGACCAGATCGTCATCCGCGGCGACCTCGCCTCGCGCGCCTTCGCCGCGTTCTACCTGCACGAAGGCCATGTGATCGCCGCCGACACGGTCAGCAAACCGCTCGATTTCATGCTGGCGAAGAAGATGGTCGCCGCGCGTATGCGGATCGATCCCGCGCAGCTTGCGGATGAAACGGTGGCGCTGAAATCCTTATTGCCGGCGGGTTAACAAATCAGGCGTCATGAAACAACAACCGGACCATCTATGGGCCTTGCTTGGTTGGCCGAGAAAAGCTTGGATACTTAGCGTTGGACTTTTGGCGGAATATTTTGGCTTTCCTCATTTTACTATTTGACTCTACAAGTGATTTATTTCGACTGTCCAAGACAAGAAAATCCTGCTGCAGGCCAAATTTTTCCACATCAAATCAAAAGTATTCCCGAGTATTTGACTGCTTGGCAGAACGCACAACTCCACTGGCTGGGAATAATTGAAATTGTCACTGGAGGCTTTTTTCTTGTGGCTTATATCTCTGATGGATATATCAGGCGACCGACTCAAATTTAGCCAGTAGAAAATTATCCAGGCTGGTGAGGCTTCACTCCCTCGGCAGGTAGCCATGCAGAAACAGACTCACTGCACTATCGACATGCCGTTCCAGCGTATTGCCGCTGGTGAACGGCGCCAGCCCGAGCAGTGCGCGTGAGTGCGGCTGG
>CAJCJH010000122.1 GCA_903970615.1 Rhodospirillales bacterium | reverse complement strand
GCGGCGGGTGCGGCGACCGTGGCGATGCTGGCCGTTTGCAGCTTTGGCCGCGTCGATGGCAGTGGCAATTGCAGCGGATTATCCGGCTGAATCTGCAGCAGGCGGGCAGCGCCCTGCATGACGTTGGAGAACACCGGTGCGGCGACGAATCCGCCGAAATATTCGCCGGCGCTGGGCTCGTCGATCATCACCAGCGTGACCAGTTGCGGATGCTCGGCCGGCAGCATGCCGATGAACACGGATTGATGCACGCCTTCGATGTAATTGCCGTTGGCGTTCTTGCGGATCGTGCCGGTTTTGCCGGCGACGACATAGCCCGGCACCGCCGCTCGCACCGCGGTACCGCCGGGTTCGATCACGCCTTCGAGTAGATGGCGCACGGCGCGTGCGGTCTCCGCTGAAACCGTGCGCTGTGGCGGCACCAGATGATCGCGCATCACGATCGAAAGCCGCGGCATCAGGCCGTCGTTGGCAATCGCCGAATACGCGCGCACCAGTTGCAAGGCGTTGACGGTGAGGCCGTAGCCATACGACGCGGTGGCGGTGGCGACCTGGCCCCAGTCTGCGAAGTTACGCAAGGTGGTGCCGGCTTCGCCGGGCAGGCCGACGCCGACGGGATCGCCGATTCCGAATAGTCGATAGCCGGAATACACCGGCTCGGCGCCCATCATCAAACCGATTTTGGCCGCACCGACATTGCTCGATTTCGCCAGCAGAGTAGCCAGATCGACTTCGCCGGTGAGATGTTCGTCGTGAACCGTCATCGAGCCGACCTTGAAAAATCCGGGGCCGGTATCGACACGAAAATTGGGTTTGATGACGCCGGTTTCGAGCGCTTCCGAAACCAGCAGGGGCTTGATCGACGAGCCAGGCTCGAAGCTATCCGCAACCGCGCGGTTGTGCAGGTCTGCAGGCTTGCGATCGTCCGGCCGGTTCGGGTTGTAGCCGGGCTGGCTGGCGAGCGCGAGAATATCGCCGCTGCGCGCATCGGCGACGACGATCAAGCCGCCCTTCGCATGATTCGATGCTACCGCGCTCTTCAGCTCACGATAGGCCAGATATTGCAGGCGCAGATCGACCGTGAGTTTGACATCGGCGCCGGGTTGCGCTTCGGTGTAATCGCTGGTGTCTTCGATCACATGGCCGGCGCGATCGCGGATCACGCGGCGCGAACCAGGCGTGCCGCGCAAGGCGTCGTCCTGCGCCTGCTCGATCCCTTCCTGGCCCTTGCCATCGATGTCGCAAAAGCCGACCACATGCGCCGCACTTTCTGCCGCCGGATAAAAGCGCCGGTATTCGCGCTGCGCAAAAACGCCCGGCGCGCCGAGCGCCAGAATGCGTTTGGCTTCATCCGGATCGATCTGCCGCTTGAGGTAAACGAATTGCCGGTCGGCACGCTCGCGCAGGAAGCCTTCGAGTTCATGATTCGGGCGATTCAGCAGGCGCGCCATCGCTGCCAGATAATCCGGCGCATCAAGCAGATCCTGCGGAATCACCCAGATCGAATCGACCGGCGCGGACAAGGCCAGCGCCTCACCGCGGCGATCCCGAATAGCGCCGCGATTGGCTTCGAGCACCACGGTTCGCACCTGTCGGCGATTGCCTTCGCGGGTGAGGAATTCGTTGTCCAGAACCTGCAGGAAAAATGCACGCGACAGCACCGCCAAGCCCATCAAGGCCAACACGCCGAGCGCAGCATGACGACGCCAGCGGCCGGGCGCTTCGGCCGCGCCAGCCGAGGACGAAGCCGCCGATGAATTGCTGGCAGCATTCATCGGCGCACGCGCGGCGGAATAGATCGGCGACTTCACTGCGCGATCCCCGATGTCGTCGCTGGCGTATTGACCGGCGTGATTTCGACGATCTGGTAATCGAGCGGATCGACCATGCCGAATTGCGCTCGCGCGATGGCGTCGACCCGCGCATGCTGCGCGAGCGTGGCTTCTTCCAGTTGCAACTGCGCCCATTCGAGCTGCAAGGCTTCGCGCTGCTGGCGCGCGGTTTCGATGCGCGTGGTCAAGCCGCGATTTTTGTGTTTCACCTGCACCACAGCGATCGCCGACGTGATCACCAACAAGGCCAGCGCCAGCGGCATCAGCGTACCGCTGCGCGCAGTCGCAGTGGTTGAAGGCGCGCTCATGCCGGGCGCTCGGCCACGCGCAGCACCGCGCTGCGCGCGCGCGGATTGGCCGCAATTTCATCATCACCCGGAAATTCGCGCGAGACCGCTTTCAATGCCGAATCCCGAATGAAGCGCTTGACGATGCGATCTTCAAGCGAATGAAAACTGATGACGGCGAGACGTCCGCCCGGCGCCAGCAAAAGCGGCATCGCCTGCAGCGCGGCTTCGAGTTCGGCCAGTTCCTGATTGATGAAAATGCGGATCGCCTGAAAGCTGCGTGTGGCCGGATGAATCTTGTGGCTGCGCGGTCCTGGCACGCTGGCGATCAGCGCTGCAAGCTGCGTGGTCGTCGCAATCGGCGATTCGCTGCGCGTCTCGACGATGCGCCGCGCGATGCGACGGCTGTTGCGCTCTTCGCCGAATTGATAAAGCACGTCGGCGATTTCCGCCTCCTTCGCACGCGCCAGCCACGCGGCGGCGGACTCGCCGGCGTTCGGGTTCATTCGCATATCCAGCGGGCCATCGTTGGCGAATGAAAAGCCGCGTGAGGCGTTATCAAATTGCGGGCTCGACACGCCGAGGTCGAGCAGCACGCCATCGATGCGGCTGGCGATGCCGAGTTCGTTGGCGAATGCGGCAATCGCGCCGAAATTCCGCGCATGAAAAGTGAAATTGCCGCGACCGGCGAATTCGCGCCAAGCGTGATGACCGGCTTCGGGATCGCGGTCGAGCGCGTGTAGATGGCCGCGGCCGCCGAGCGCTTCGAGTATCGCCGCCGAGTGACCGCCGCGACCGAAAGTGCCATCCACGTAAATACGGTTTTGATGGCTGCCGTCGTCGATGTCGCCGGGCCGGATAGCGAGTCCGGCCAGCGCGTTATGGAGCATCACTGGCCGGTGCAGGGACATCCGGCTAGCGCAGCGTCGCGGTGAAGCGGCGGGCGTCATGGTCCGCACGCGCGCGCTCCCTCACGGCCCGAGCGCCGCGAAGGCGTCGGCGTAACTGATCTGCGCGGTTTCGGTCGATGCCGTCCACTGCGCTTCCGGCCAGAGTTCGAAATGATCGTTGAGGCCTGCCAGCACCACTTCGCTACCGAGCTTGAGCCGCTCGCGCAGCATTGGCGGAATCAGCACGCGGCCTTGGCCATCGAGTTCGGATTCCACCGCGTGGCCAATGAACAGGCGCTGCATCACCAGACGCTTATTGCGATCCGGAATTTTCTGGATCGACTCCGCCATGCGGCGGAAGACTGTAGACGGATAAATTTCGATGCATTCCGGCCCGAGCGTGATCGCCACCTGCTTGCCGTAATCCTCCGCCAGTTGCGCGCGCACGCGAGCGGGAACCGCCAAGCGGCCCTTCTCATCAATCGTCAGGCGGTTCGATCCAGCAAACATGCGGGCGCATCCAAAAATTCAATGCCGAAGCCCATGACTCTCCACTTGGACTCCATTATCAACCACTATAATCCACAATTCTCCACCCTGCAAACACGGTTTGAATACCAAAAGCCTTGTTGCGACAAGGGTTTAGGCGAAGAGGATCGGTGTTTTATCTTGTGCAGCTAAAACAAGCTGTTAGCGAGCAAAGTTCATGTAAGTAGCCACTCTGGTCTATTCCTTAACACAGCGCGCCCACCTGATAGTGGCGTACCGAGCCACGCTCTGCTGCCAAGTCTTGGGCAGGCAAAACCTGCAGCCATAAGGGAAACAAGTGCCTTGCTGCGGCTGGTTGCGGGGCAAGTGCTGCGTTCGCTACAGTAGCGAAGCTTCAGGTGTCCCCAAAAACGGTTTCTGAATCGATTTCAGACGCGGCTTCGAGGGGATTAAACGGGAAGCCGGTGCGCGATTCCTTCATCCGGAATAGCAACGCCGGCGCTGCCCCCGCAACGGTAAGTGAGAGGGTCTGCGGCATCAAGCCACTGTGTGCGAACACGGGAAGGCGCAGCGGACTCACCGAATCCTCGGAAGATTTATCGGGGGATTCAAGCTCACGAGCCCGGAGACCGGCCTGGAACATTTTCAAGATGGCGCACGGAGGGTGCGTCGATCCGGTTTTGGACCTACGTCCGGAAGCCGTTTCGGCACGCGCTTGTCGCCATTTCCACAGCCTCGTTTTGAAAGCGGGTCACCGAGAGGGAGTGAATTCATGAGCATCGTCAGCGACAAGCGCTTCGTGTTGTTACTGGTTCTGGCTTTGGTGATGGCGGCGACGCGCTTTCATTTCCCGACCCCGGTTTTGCATCTGGCCGATGCGTCGTGGGCGGTGTTTTTCCTCGGCGGTTTTTATCTGGCGAAAGCGTGGCGCTGGGCGCTGCCCCTGTTGTTCGTCGAAGCGGTGGCGATCGATTATGCGGCGATCCAATATCTCGGTGTCAGCAACTTTTGCGTCACCGTTGCCTACTGGTTTTTACTGCCCGCGTATGCCGCGCTATGGTTTGGCGGCGTATGGCTCAATCAGCGCCAATCCCTGAATTTACAGGGCTTCGCACTGGCTGCTATCAGTCTGTTGGTTTCCGAGAGCCTGTGTTTTGCCATCAGCAACGGCAGCTTTTACTGGCTCGGCCGCCATGCCGGCACAGCGAACTGGTCTGGCTATGTCGCCAATTTCGAGCAGTGGTATTTCAGCTTCCTGCGCGTGCCGTTCGAGTATGTGGCTGCGGCCGCGGTGCTGCATGTTCTGATCGTAAAACTGCGTGCCTTGAACGGCGGAGCGCAGCCGGTCGCAGGCTGATTATCGCGTGACCGAGGACGAAGCGCTTCAGGCGCGCCATCGTGCGCGCATGGAGCGCAAGAAGGCGGTAGTCGATGGCAAAATCGCCGCCGCAGATGTCGAACGCGGCGTGCTGCTGGTGCTCACCGGCAATGGCAAAGGCAAGAGTTCCTCGGCTTTCGGCATGGTGGCGCGCGCACTCGGCCACGATCTGAAAGTCGGCGTGGTGCAATTCATCAAGGGTCGATTTTCCACTGGCGAAGAAGCCTTCTTCCGGCGCGTACCAGACGTCACTTATTTCGTGATGGGCGAAGGCTACACCTGGGAAACGCAGGATCGCGCGCGCGACATCGCCGCTGCGCAAGCCGCCTGGAAAATCGCCTGCGACATGCTGCGCAACGAACAGTTAGCGATGGTGGTGCTCGACGAACTCAACATCGCATTGAAGCATCGCTATATCGCGGTTGAGGATGTGATCGCTGCCGCGCAGTCTCGGCCGCCGATGCAGCATCTGGTCATCACCGGTCGCGGCGCGCCGCCGGAGTTGATCGCCGCTGCCGACACGGTGACGGAAATGAATGTCGTCAAACATGCGTTCCAGGCGGGAATCCGCGCGCAGAAAGGCATCGAGCTGTGACGATCGCCTGCCGTGCGTTGCTGATTTCGGCAATCGCATCCGGCCAGGGCAAAACCACCGTTACTGCTGCGCTGGCACGGCAAGCGCGGCGTCAAGGCCTGCGTGTGCGTGTGTTCAAGACCGGGCCGGATTTTCTCGATCCGATGGTGCTTGAACGCGCCAGCGGCGCGCCGGTTTATCAGCTCGATTTGTGGATGTGCGGCGAGGCGAATTGCCGCGCCTTGCTGGCTGAAGCCGCCGCCGAATCCGACCTGATCTTGATCGAAGGCGTGATGGGCCTGTTCGACGGCGCGCCTTCGAGCGCGGATCTCGCACAGACTTTCGGCATTCCCATTCTGGCCGTCATCGATGCTTCCGCGATGGCGCAGACTTTCGGCGCCGTCGCCAGCGGGCTGGCCGGTTATCGGGAACGACTGCCGTTTCATGGCGTATTGGCCAACCGGATCGGCAGCGCGCGACATGCGCAGATGCTGGCGCAAAGCCTGCCCAGCGACCTGCATTTCCTCGGCCATTTGCCACGCGATCCGAGCATCAGCCTGCCGGATCGTCATCTCGGCTTGCTGCAAGCCACCGAGATTGATGACCTCGATGCGCGCATCGATGCCGCTGCCGATGCGCTCGGCGCCACGGATTTCAAGACCTGCAAAATAATTTCGTTCGACGCCGAAATTGCTGAGCCGGTTGCGCCCTTGTTGCGCGGCGTACGCATTGCGATCGCACGCGATACTGCGCTGGCATTTTTGTATCCCGCCAACCTGGCGCTGCTCGCGCAGATGGGCGCGGAATTGCGCTTTTTCTCGGTATTGAACGACGCTGCGCTGCCGGAAGCCGACGCGGTGTATTTGCCCGGCGGCTATCCCGAACTGCACGCCGCACAGCTCGCTGGAAATCGCGCATTGTTTGACTGCCTGCGACAGCATCACGCGGCGGGCAAGCCGATGCTCGCAGAATGCGGCGGCATGATGTTGCTGTTCGAGCACCTGATCGATCTCAAAGGCCAGCGTCACCCCATGGCGGGTTTGCTCGCCGGTGAAACTGCAATGCAGCCGCGGCTACAGGCGCTGGGTTTGCAGGCGGTGGATTTTCCCGACGGCGAATTGCGCGGCCACACCTTTCATCAGTCGCGGCTGAGCACTGAATTGACGCCGCAATTTCAAGCGCGTTGCGCGAATGGCAGCGCCAGCGCCGAGCGTGTATTCCAGCAAGCGCGATTGACCGCGTCCTATCTGCATTTTTACTTCCCCTCGAACTCGCGCGCCGCTGCAAATTTGTTCCTGCCATGACGACGCCGGCCGGCCCGCAGCGTATCGTCTGCCTTACCGAAGAAACCTGCGAAACGCTGTATCTGCTCGGCGAGCAGCATCGCATCGTCGGCATTTCCGGCTTCACCGTGCGGCCCGCGCAGGCGCGCCGGGAAAAGCCCAAAGTGGCCGCATTCACCAGCGCGAAGATCGACCGTATCGTCGCACTCGACCCCGACCTGGTGTTGGGCTTCTCCGATCTGCAAGCCGATATCGCCGCCGAACTGGTGCGCGCCGGCATCGAAGTACATATCTTCAATCAGCGCAGTGTCCAGCAAATACTGGGGTTTATTCAACTGCTGGGCGGCATGATCGGCGCTGTAGGAGAAGCCGCTGCACTGATCGCCGAACTGCAAGGCGGCATCGATGAAGCGCGCGGCGCGGCGGCGCAATTGCTGCGGCGTCCACGTGTCTATTTCGAGGAATGGGACGAGCCGATGATCTCCGGCATCCGCTGGGTTTCGGAACTGATCACGATCGCTGGCGGCGACGATTGCTTTGCCGAACTGGCGCCCGAGCAAAGTGCGAAGCGTCGCATCATTGCGGATGCCAGCGAAGTCGTGCGCCGCGCGCCGGATCTCATCATTGGTTCCTGGTGCGGCAAGAAATTCAACGCCGCGAAAGTTGCGGCGCGAGCCGGCTGGCATACGATTCCGGCGGTGCGGCGCGGCCTGGTTCGAGAGATCAAATCCTGCGATATTTTGCAGCCCGGCCCGGCCGCGCTCGGCGATGGCTTAAGGCAACTTCGCAGCCTGATTGCCGAAGCCGCGAGCACGTCATGACTGCCGAGATGACCGCTGCAACTGCGCTCGCCGCCGTGCTGATAGACGCCGTCCTCGGCGAGCCTCGGCGCTGGCATCCGCTGGTCGGTTTCGGGCGTTTTGCAAATGCGCTCGAAGCGCGGCTGAGAGCGCCAGCAGCCGGCGCCGAGCCTCAGCGCTGGCGCGGCCTTGTTGCCGTCGCGCTCGCCGTATTGCCTTGCACAGTGGTGATGACCGCGCTGGATCGCATTCCGCGCATTGAGTTTTTTGTGGACGCGATCGCGCTCTATCTTGCGATCGGTCATCGCAGTCTGCGCGAGCATGCGATCGATGTTTATGCGGCCTTGTTGCACGACGAGCTGCCGCTCGCGCGATCGAAACTGGCGCGCATGGTGAGCCGCGATACGCAGGATATAAATGTATCCCGCATCGCTGCGGCGACGGTTGAATCCGTGCTGGAAAACGGCAATGACGCCGTGTTCGGCGCGCTGTTCTGGTTCGCCATTGGCGGTGCGCCGGGCGTGGTTGCGTATCGGCTGGTCAACACGCTGGATGCGATGTGGGGTTATCGCAGCGAGCGCTATCTGCATTTCGGCTGGGCCGCGGCGCGGCTCGACGACGCGCTCAATTTCATTCCGGCGCGACTCACCGCGCTGAGCTATGCGCTGCTCGGCCACACTGCCTGTGCGCTGCGTTGCTGGCGGCTTCAGGCGCCGGCGTGGGACAGCCCGAATGCCGGGCCGGTGATGGCATCCGGCGCCGGCGCGCTGAAACTTTCGCTCGGCGGCGGCGCTTGTTATCACGGCGAATGGACCGAGCGCTCGGCACTCGGCGAAGGCGAGCCGGCGGATGCTGGCGCGATTCCGCGCGCGCTGCATCTGGTGCTGCGCACGCTTCTGTTGTGGCTGTCGGTTTACACCGTTGCGAGGGTGCTGATTCATGCTTGAACACGGCGGAAATCGGATCGAAGCAGCGCGACGATATGACATAGCGATCGAGCGATGGCTCGATCTTTCCACCGGCATCAATCCGCATGCCTGGCAAGGTGCGATGCCCTCATCCGCCAGCTGGCAGCGATTGCCGGAAGCCGACGATGGTTTGCTCGCCGTTGCCAGTAAATACTATGGTTCAGCGCAGTTGCTGGCGGTCGCTGGTAGCCAGTCTGCGATCCAGATCTTGCCGCGGATGCGGACGAAATGCCGTATCGGCGTGATCAAACCCAGCTATGCCGAACATGCGCATCGATGGCGCGCGGCGGGTCACGAGATTACTGCCTTGCGTCATGAAGAATTACTCGACGCGGCCGATCGTTTCGACGTGCTGCTGGTATGCAATCCGAATAATCCGGATGGCCAGATTCATGCGCCAGCAAAACTTCTGGATGCGCACGCACGGCTTGCCCAACGCGGCGGCTGGCTGATCGTCGATGAAGCTTTTATCGATGCCACGCCGCAACACAGCCTCGCGGCGAATTGCGATCGTGAAGGCTTGATCGTGCTGCGCTCGTTCGGAAAATTTTTCGGGCTTGCCGGCGCGCGTGTCGGCTTCGTGCTGGCCTGCCCTGCGCTGCTGCAAACGCTCGACGAATGGATCGGGCCGTGGGCGGTGAATGGTCCGGCGCGCGAGCTGGCGCGGCAGGCTTTGAGCGATCGAAACTGGCAAGCGGCGATGCGTGTGCAATTGCAGTCCGCCAGCAGTCGTCTGGCGACATTGCTGCGCTCGAACGGGCTTGCAGTCGACGGCGGCTGCGCGCTGTTTCAGTGGATCAAAACTCCGCATGCGGAGGCGATTCA
>CAJCJH010000121.1 GCA_903970615.1 Rhodospirillales bacterium | reverse complement strand
TTCGACGTGCGGCTCCTCGCAGAATTGGCCGGCCGGCCTCTCTCCGAAGTGCTCGCCGTGCTGCGACGCGCGCGTCGCTTTCGCCATAAATCGCACGCCGTTCGGAATGACCGACGATGACATACCGGCAACCGACTTCAGTCAGCATAGCGCCCTGGATTTCGCCAGTGAACGCGCCGGGCTGAGTCTGCTCGCAAAGGTTCTGCGCACCGAGCAAGAGACTGCTGTCGGCAAGATCGCGGCCGACAGATTCCAGATAAATCGCCGGCGGGCAGACCAGTATTTCGACTGCCGCGCACTCGGCCGCACGCTGTTTCAAGCCCGAAATCAAGGCGGCATTGGCGGCATAACTGCCATTCATTTTCCAGTTGCCGGCGACCAGATAGCGGCGTTGCATGTTTCGAGTCACAATGAATTATAGAAAAGATTGAAGAATTTTTTTGGGGCGCAGAGCGACTTCAGGCGGTGGCATCGCCGAGCGCAACACTGCGCACGACTTCGGCCAATTTCTCGGCACACTGGCGCGTTTCTTTTTCGTCCTGCGCTTCCACCATCACACGGATCAGCGGCTCGGTGCCGGACGCGCGCAACAGCACGCGACCCTTGCCGGCCAGTGTTTCTTCCGCGGCAGCCAGCGCTTGCTGTACGACATCGGTTTCCAGCACGCGATGGCTTTGGCCCTGAATCCGCACGTTCACCAGCACTTGCGGAAACTTGTGGACCGGCGCGATCAAGCGGCTCAGCGGCGCATCGGCCACGCGCATCGCGTCCAGCACTTGTAGCGCGGTGACGATGCCATCGCCGGTGCTGGCGCGGTCGAGGCACAAGGTGTGACCGGAAGCCTCGCCACCAATGAGGCCGCCGCGCGCCTTCAGCCGTTCAAGAATGTGGCGATCGCCAACTGCGGCGCGCTCGAAATCCACACCCAGTTTATTCAGTGCCTGCTCCAGCCCGAGATTGCTCATCACAGTGCCGACGACGGGGCCAACCAAGGCGCTCTGCGCTTGCCGATGCGCGGCAATAATGTAAAGAATTTCGTCGCCATCGAGCGCTTGTCCACTCTCGGTGACCATCAGGCAGCGATCGCCATCGCCATCGAGCGCGATGCCGAGTTGCGCGCGATGCTGCTGCACGACGGTCTTCAGTGGCTGCAGATGAGTCGATCCGCAATCGGCATTGATGTTCAAACCGCTGGGCTTGTCGCCGATCACGACCACTTCGGCGCCGAGCTCGGCCAGCACCGCGGGCGCCACGCGATACGCGGCACCGTTGGCGCAATCGATCACCAGTTTCATGCCGTGCAGACTGCGGCCCGCATAAGTGCCTTTGCAGTATTCGATGTAGCGCCCCTGCGCGTCTTCGATACGCCGCGCGCGGCCCAGTTGTTCCGAGGGTACGCAGATCAATTCGCGTTCGAGTTCGAGTTCGATCTCGGCTTCGATGTCGTCGCTGAGCTTGTCGCCGTCGGCGGAAAAAAACTTGACGCCATTATCGAAATGCGGATTGTGCGAAGCGGAAATCACCACGCCTGCCTGCGCACGAAGCGCGCGCGTGAGATAGGCAATCGCCGGTGTCGGCAACGGGCCGGTGAGATAGGTTTCGATACCGGCCGCAGCAAAACCAGCCTCCAGCGCCGATTCGAACATGTAGCCTGAACGGCGCGTATCCTTGCCGACCAGCACGCGCGCACCCGGTGTTTTTGCCAACACGCGGCCCGCAGCCCAGCCGAGCTTGAGCGCAAATTCCGGCGTCATCGGCGACTGACCGACGCGGCCGCGGATGCCGTCCGTCCCGAAATATTTGCGGCTCATCGCGCTTGGCCAGCCTGCCGAACTGCGCTGGTGAAACGAATCGCCGCTACGGTTGCGGCAACATCGTGCGCCCGCACGATGTGCGCGCCGCTGCGCACCGCCAACACGGCTGCGGCTATCGAAGGCGCTAGCCGCTCGCCGACCGGCAGCCCCAGCAATTGGCCGAACATCGATTTACGCGACAGGCCGACCAGCAGCGGCGCGCCAAGCGTGAGAAAGCGATCGAGATGAGCCAGCATCTGCAAATTATGAGGCATCGTCTTGCCAAAACCGAAACCCGGATCGATCAGCAGGCGATCACGCTCGATACCCGCCGCCTCGCAAGCCGCGATACGCGCCGCGAGAAATGCCTGAACTTCGCTGACCACGTCGGAATATTGCGGATCGCTTTGCATCGTCCGCGGCGCGCCCTGCTTGTGCATCAGGCAAACCGCGGCAGCGTGCCGGTGCGCGACTTCAATGGCGCCTTCCGCAAGCAGCGCGTGGATGTCGTTGATGAGTTCTGCACCCGCCGCGCACGCCGCATCCATCACGGCCGGCTTGCAGGTATCGATCGAAACAATGCAATCGAGTTCGCGTTTGATGCGCTCGATAACCGGAATGGTGCGGGACAATTCCTCGTCGATGCTCACCGAAGCAGCACCGGGCCGGCTCGACTCGCCACCGACATCGATGATTGCCGCACCCTCGGCGATCATCGTGCGAGCCTGCGCCAGCGCAGTATCGGCGTCCACATATCGACCGCCATCCGAAAACGAATCCGGCGTTAAATTGAGAACACCCATGACCTGCGGTTCGTGCAGATCGAGTGTGCGGCCCGGCAGTTTCAAAATCATCCGAAGACTTTTAGTGCCCTCAAAAAAAGCAAGGGCCGCAAGCGCGGCCCAAGCTCGATACGCTTAAGCGGATCAATAACCGACTAGCTCATCCCCGCCGGTTTCGGTGCGACCGCAACCGGGCCGGTGCCGGTGCTGGAACGCGGCGGCGGCTGTGAAGGCGGACGGCTGCCGCCGATCCAGCTCGCGGGCATACCTGGGTCTTTGCCTTCCATGATGCGCTTGACCTGCTCGGCATCGATGGTTTCATACTTGATCAAAGCCTCGGTCATCGCGTGCAGCTTCTCGATATTTTCGACCAGCATGCTGCGCGCCTTCGCGTAATTGCGATCGATGATCTTGCGCACCTCTAGGTCAATCGAATGCGCGGTTTCATCCGAAAACGCTCGGCTGCTGGACATCGAACGGCCAAGGAACGGCTGGCCTTCGTCTTCCGAATAAGCCACCGGCCCCATTACATCCGACAAGCCAAACTTGGTCACCATGTCGCGCGCGATACGAGTGGCGTGCTCGATATCGCTGGAGGCACCGGAAGTGATCTTGTCAGCGCCGTAGATCAAATCTTCAGCCAAACGTCCACCGAAAGCCGAGGCAATGCGGCTCTCGTAATATTCCTTGGTGTGACTATGCCGATCGCCATCCGGCAGATAGAACGTCACGCCCAGCGCCATACCGCGCGGGATGATGGTGACCTTGTGGATCGGATCATGGCCCGGCGACAGGAAGCCGACGATGGTGTGGCCGGATTCGTGATACGCCGTCATCCGCTTTTCTTCTTCCGTCATCACCATCGAGCGCCGTTCGGCACCCATGTAAATCTTGTCGCGCGCACGCTCGAAGTCGTCGTGATCGACCAGACGCTTGTTGAAACGCGCCGCAAACAGCGCAGCCTCGTTGACCAGATTGGCCAGATCGGCACCGGAAAAGCCCGGCGTTGCACGCGCCAGGATTTCCGCCTTTACATCGTCCGACAACGGCACGGAACGCATGTGGACTTTCAGAATCTGCTCGCGGCCGCGCACATCCGGCAGCGGCACGACGACCTGACGATCGAAGCGGCCGGGACGAAGCAGCGCAGGGTCGAGCACATCCGGGCGATTGGTCGCCGCGATGATGATGATGCCTTCATTGCCTTCAAAGCCATCCATTTCGACCAGCAATTGATTCAGCGTCTGTTCGCGCTCGTCGTGCCCACCGCCCAGACCGGCGCCGCGATGGCGACCGACCGCATCGATTTCGTCGATGAAAATAATGCAGGGCGCATGCTTCTTCGCCTGCTCGAACATATCGCGCACGCGCGAGGCGCCTACGCCGACGAACATTTCGACAAAATCGGAACCGGAAATGGTGAAGAACGGCACGCCGGCTTCGCCCGCGATGGCTTTAGCCAGCAGCGTTTTACCGGTTCCGGGGCTGCCGACCATCAGCACGCCGCGCGGGATGCGGCCGCCAAGTTTCTGGAATTTGCCCGGGTCTTTAAGGAAATCGACCAGTTCCGAAACCTCGGCCTTAGCTTCCTCGACGCCGGCGACATCGTTGAAATTGATCTTGACCTGATCCGCTCCCAGCATGCGTGCGCGACTCTTGCCGAAACTCATCGCACCACCGCGACCGCCGCCGCCTTGCATCTGCCGCATGAAGTACACCCAGACGCCGATCAGCAACAGAACCGGGAACGCGCTGATGAGCATTTGCAGCAGCAGCGGCGTTTCGTGCGGCGGCTCGCCGACGATGCGCACTTTATTATCCAGCAGCGTGCCGATCAGCGCGCGGTTGTCGGTTTCCGGGCTTTGCGTAATGAATTTCTGGCCGCTCTTGAGCTTGCCGCTGATCTGTTTGCCGTCGCTATCGATATTAACTTCGTCGACGTTGCCTTCCTTCACCTGGCCATAGAAATCGGAATACACCATCAGCGTATTCGTCGTCGTGCGGCTGGAAAGCGTCTGGAACGCAAACAGCAACACGAACAGGATGACCACCCATACCAGCAGATTTTTAGCTAAGTCGTTCAAAGCAGCCTCTCGTTCCCACGATTCGGATAAAGCACTTCCGTACTCCAATGATCCCTAGAGTACGCCATAGTTGCGCGCGAGCAAATAAACTTCGCGGCTGCGCGGCCTCGAAGCCTTGGGCTTGCGCACGGTGACGCTGCCAAACTTGCCGCGCAGCGCCTTCACATAAGCCTCGTAACCTTCGCCCTGAAATACCTTGGTCAGCAAAACACCACCCTTTTTCAATCTCGCTTCCGCAAAATCCAGCACCAGATCCGCCAGATAGCTCGACGCGGCCGCATCGGCAGCGTCGACTCCGGAAATGTTCGGGGCGATATCGGATAACACAAGGTCGATCGACGACGGCGGCGTTAAAGCTTCCAGTTGCGCCAGCACGTCGTTCTCGCGGAAGTCGCCGCAGATGAATTCGACCTCCGGCACCGGCTCCATCGGCAGGATATCCAGCGCAATCATGCGGCCGTTTTTGCCGAGCAAAGGCCGCGCGAACTGGCTCCAGCCGCCGGGTGCAGCGCCGAGGTCGACTACCGTCAGACCCGGCTTCAGCAGCCGGTCGCGCTCGTTGATTTCCTTCAGCTTGAAGATTGCCCGCGATCGAAAACCGAGCCGACGCGCTTCCTGCACATAAGGATCGTTCTCGTGCTCGGCGATCCAGCGCTTGCTGCTGGCCGTGCGCTTCTTGCTCACGCGCCTGTGCGCCGCACGAATGGCTTAGAGGTAGTGAACTTTGACAATTTCCAGCTCGCGCGCACCGGCCGGCGCCTGCACCACTGCAATATCGCCCTCGATTTTTCCGATCAGCGCGCGTGCCAAAGGTGAATTCACCGAAATCTTGCCTTTCTTGGAATCCGCCTCGTCTTCGCCGACGATCTGATAACGCAGTTCCTCGCCGGTATCGGCATCGGCCAAATCGACCGTCGTCCCGAACAACACTTTGCCGGATTTCGGCAGCGCCGCCACGTCGATCACCTGCGCATTGGAAAGTTTGCCTTCGATCTCTGCAATGCGGCCTTCATTGAAGCCATGCTGCTCGCGGGCGGCGTGATATTCGGCATTCTCCTTCAGATCGCCGTGCGCGCGCGCTTCTTCCACCGAGGCGATGATTTTCGGCCGCAGCTCGCTCTTGCGATGGCGCAATTCTTCGCGCAGCGCATCGGCGCCGCTCAGGGTCATCGGTACTTTCGTCATTGGATTTGTAGATGTAGATCCTGCAGGCGATTCACCTCGACATGGTCCAGGTGATCCATTGCGATCGCCGCCGCATAAGCGCCTGCAATGGTAGTGAAATAACACAGTTTCTGCGAGATCGCCGCCGCGCGGATCGAATGCGATTCGCTGATCGACTTCTTGCCTTCGGTAGTGTTGGCGATGAACTGGATTTCACCGTTCTTGATCATGTCCACGCAATGCGGCCGCCCTTCCTTGACCTTGTTGACGCCTTCGCAGGCGATGCCCGCCGCGCGCACCGCCGCCGCAGTGCCATGCGTGGCTAGCACGCGGAAGCCTTTCGCCGCGAGCAGTTTTGCGAGATCGATCGCCTTCGGCTTGTCCGCATCGCGTACCGAGATGAACGCAGTCCCACCAGACGGCACGATCATACCGGCGGCGAGCAGCGACTTGTTGAAGGCTTCGCCGAAATGCCGGCCAGAACCCATCACCTCGCCGGTCGAACGCATTTCCGGGCCGAGCAGCGGATCGACTGCCGGAAATTTCGCAAACGGAAATACCGATTCCTTCACCGAAAAATACGGCGGCTTGATTTCCGTGACGATACCCTGCGCCGCCAGGCTCTGCCCCGCCATGCAGCGCGCCGCGATTTTCGCCAGCGGCCGGCCAGTGGCTTTCGATACGAACGGACTGGTGCGCGAGGCGCGCGGATTCACTTCGAGCAGGTACACCGTCTCGCCCTGCAGCGCGAACTGCGCGTTCATCAGGCCGCAGACTTTCAGCGCCTCCGCCAGTTTCAACATCTGTGCGCGGATGTCGTCCTGCACCGATTCGCTGAGCGAATACGCCGGCAGCGAGCATGCCGAATCGCCCGAATGTACGCCGGCCTGTTCGATGTGCTCCATGATGCCGCCGATGACGAAGCCGCCTTGCGAATCCGCCAGCGCATCGACATCCACCTCGATCGCATTTTCGAGGAAGCGATCGAGCAGCACCGGCGAGTCGTTGGAGACTTTCACCGCTTCGGTCATGTAGCGCTTGAGATCGTCGTCGTCATGCACGATTTCCATCGCGCGCCCGCCGAGCACATAGCTTGGCCTCACCACCAGCGGATAACCGATCTTCGCAGCGACGACCAGCGCCGCTTTAAGTGAAGTCGCCACGCCATTCGGCGGCTGGCGCAGTCCGAGTTCCTCGACCAGTTTCTGGAAACGCTCGCGGTCTTCAGCTAGATCGATCGAATCCGGCGAAGTGCCGATGATCGGCGCACCGGCCGCTTCGAGCGCACGCGCCAGCTTCAACGGCGTCTGCCCGCCGAACTGCACGATCACGCCTTTCGGCTTTTCGAGATCGATGATTTCCATCACATCCTCGAACGTCAGTGGCTCGAAATACAGGCGATCGGAAGTGTCGTAATCGGTCGAAACCGTTTCCGGATTGCAGTTGATCATGATGGTCTCGTAACCATCCTGCGACAGCGCCATCGCCGCGTGCACGCAGCAATAATCGAACTCGATGCCCTGCCCGATCCGGTTTGGCCCGCCGCCGAGCACGATGATTTTCTCGCGCGTCGAAGGCTGCGCTTCGCATTCCTCGTCGTAGCTCGAATACAGATAAGCAGTGGACGATGGAAACTCCGCTGCGCAGGTATCCACGCGCTTGTAAACCGGGCGGATTCCGAGCCGATGGCGCCGCGCGCGCACCGCGGTTTCCTTCACGCCCAGCAGCGTGGCCATGCGCCGATCCGAAAAGCCGAGACGCTTGTAGCGGCGCAAGCTGTCCTTGTCGATCTTGCCGAGTTTACGCGCGGCGATTTCGCTTTCGACATGAATCAATTCCTCGATCTGTTCGAGAAACCAAGGATCGATTTTCGACAGATTGAAAATATCGGAAACACTCATGCCCGCTCGGAAGGCATCGCCGACGAACCAGATGCGCTTGGCGCGCGGCGTTGCCAGCTCCTCACGAATCTGCGCGATGCTGGCCTCATCGAACGCCGCGACTTGCGGATCGAAACCATCGCTGCCGGTTTCCAGTCCGCGCAAGGCTTTTTGCAGCGATTCCTGAAAATTGCGGCCGATCGCCATGACTTCGCCGACCGACTTCATCTGCGTCGTCAGCCGCGAGTCGGCCTGCGGAAATTTCTCGAACGTGAAGCGCGGAATTTTTGTCACCACGTAATCGATCGAGGGCTCGAACGAAGCCGGCGTTACGCCGCCGGTGATCTCGTTGCGCAGCTCATCGAGCGTGTAACCGACCGCCAGCTTCGCCGCGACTTTTGCGATCGGAAAGCCGGTCGCTTTCGAGGCGAGCGCGGACGAACGCGACACGCGCGGATTCATCTCGATCACGATCATCCGGCCATCGTCCGGATTGATCGCAAACTGCACGTTGGAGCCACCGGTATCGACACCGATCTTGCGCAGCACCGCGATGCTCGCGTTGCGCATGATCTGGTATTCCTTGTCGGTCAGTGTTTGCGCCGGCGCCACCGTTATCGAGTCGCCGGTGTGCACGCCCATCGGATCAAAATTTTCGATCGAGCAAACGATGATGCAGTTGTCCTCGCGGTCGCGGACGACCTCCATCTCGAACTCTTTCCAGCCGAGTAGCGATTCCTCGATCAGCACTTCCGTGGTCGGCGAAAGATCGAGCCCGCGCGTAACGATTTCCTCGAATTCCTCGACGTTATAGGCAATGCCGCCGCCGGAACCGCCAAGCGTGAAACTCGGCCGGATGATCACTGGATAACCGATCGTCGCCTGGATCGCGCGCGCCTCGTCCATCGAATGCGCCACTCCCGAACGCGCCGAGCCGAGACCGATTTCCGTCATCGCATCGCGGAATTTCTGGCGGTCTTCGGCGAGGTCGATCGCCACCGCATTCGCACCGATCAACTCGCAATTGAATTTCGCCAGCACGCCTTCGCGCGCGAGGTCGAGCGCACAGTTCAGCGCGGTCTGGCCGCCCATCGTCGGCAGCACCGCATCCGGCCGTTCCTTCTCGATGATGCGCGCCACGGTTTGCCAGCGAATCGGCTCGATGTAAGTGGCATCCGCCATTTCCGGATCAGTCATGATCGTCGCCGGATTCGAGTTCACCAGCACCACGCGATAACCCTCGCTGCGCAGCGCCTTGCAAGCCTGTGCGCCCGAATAATCGAACTCGCAAGCCTGACCGATGACGATCGGCCCGGCGCCGATGATGAGGATAGATTTGAGGTCGGTGCGTTTAGCCACGGTTCGTCTCCATCAAAGTGACGAATCGATCGAACAGATAATTCACATCATGCGGCCCCGGACTCGCTTCCGGATGACCCTGAAAACTGAACGCCGGCGCGTCGGTCAGGCGCAGGCCTTGATTGGAGCCATCGAACAGCGAGCGATGCGTGATGACGACGTTAGCGGGCAGCGTGGTTTCATCCACCGCGAAGCCGTGATTCTGGCTGGTGATGAGCACGCGCTTGGATTCGAGATCCTGCACCGGGTGATTGGCGCCGTGATGACCGAATTTCATCTTCAATGTCTTGCCGCCGGCGGCGATACCGAGAATCTGATGGCCGAGGCAGATACCGAAGGTCGGCATTTTGCGGGCGATGAATTCGCGCGCGGCGGCGACGGCGTAAGTGCAAGGTTCGGGATCGCCGGGACCGTTTGAAAGCATGATGCCGTGCGGCTTCAAGGCGAGCGCTTCGCTGGCGGAAGTTTGTGCGGGCACTACGCTGACACGACAGCCGCGATCGACCAGCATGCGCAGGATATTGCGCTTGATTCCGAAGTCGTAAACCACCACATGATGCGGCCCCGGCGGCGGCTCGGTTTCGGCATTGGATGTCAATTCCCAGGAGCCGCGCGTCCATTGATACGGCGCGCTGACGCTGACGACCTTGGCGAGATCAAGACCCTTGAGACCAGGAAATGACTTCGCCTGTTTCAGCGCGTCTTTCACCGTGGCGACGCCGGCGATGATGCAGCCGTTCTGCGCGCCTTTGTCGCGCAGGATGCGGGTGAGCCGGCGCGTGTCGATTCCGGCAATAGCGACGACGTTTTGCTCGCGCAGGAAATCGCTCAGGGATTGCCGCGAACGCCAGCTGCTCGGCGCGCGCGGCACTTCGCGCAGTACCAGCCCGGCGGCCTGATTCTGTGCGGATTCGCCATCTTCCGGATTGACGCCGACATTGCCGACATGCGGATAAGTGAGGGTGACGATCTGCTGGCGATACGAAGGATCGGTGAGGATTTCCTGGTAGCCCGTCATCGCGGTGTTGAAAACAACTTCACCGACGGTGGCGCCATCGACGCCGATGGAAACGCCGCGGAAGATGCTGCCATCGGCAAGTGCGAGCAGGGCCGGAGTGGCTGTAGACATGATGCGAGTCGGCTCGATTTACAGGTTGATCATCTCCGCAAAATCGTTTCCGATCGCGGACATGCGAAGGGGGGCTTGCGCCCCCCTTTCAGGATTAAGGCGATAGTTTACCGGTGACGGCGGCGAGCGTCCACGCGGCCGGCCAAATAATTCCCGTGCGAGTACGGCCGCCGCGTTCGGTGATGGATGCGCGTCATCAGCGGCGGCGTAAAAGTTCAGGATTGAAATGCGGGATTGAAATGTGCGGCCCAGTGCATAGATCAATCTGGGCAAATAAAGTCTGATGAAAGTTTCTGGATTTATGATTCGGGCTTCGCCACTGGCAGCATCGCATTTGAAATTCTGGTCGCCGAGGAAGCGCGATCGGCTCAGGACAAGGAATTGGTATGCAATCCGGCAGCAGAGTTTGGGTGGGAGCACTGGCAGTGCTCGCGTTAACCGCGGCCTTGATTCCGGATGCGCCAGTGGATAACGGCAAAAGCAGCGTCGTCGCTGAGTTCAAGCAGGTCGGCGTGCCGGTCGCCGCTCCGTTCAAGAAGTTCACCGGCAGCGTGCATTACGATCCGAAACGGGTCGGCAAAAACCGCGCGCATATCGAAATCGACATGAGCAGCCTCGATGTCGGCAGCGAGGAATACAGCAGCGAAGTACGCAAGCCGGAATGGTTCGATAGCAGCCAGTATCCGGTGGCTATTTTCCAGCTACGTACGATCACGCCAAAATCCGCCAACCAGTTCCAGGCCAGCGGCGAACTCCGGCTGAAAGGCAAGACGCAAAGCCTGTCGATTCCGGTGTCGTTCAACAGCGCGGATGGCGTCGATAGTTTCGACGGTTCGGTGCCGATTTCTCGCAGCAAGTTTGACATCGGCGATCCCAAATGGGCCGACACCGTGGCCGATGAAGTGCTGGTCAAATTTCACATCGTTGCGCCGGCGATTCGCTAGGCCGGGTAGTATTTCCATTCGATACGATTGGAAAATTGATGGTCATGAACAAGCTTGGTTTATGCGGCGCGGCACTAGCGCTGACGATGAGCATGGCCGCGCAGGCTGCAGTGGATCACTACACCATCGACCCGGCGCACACGTATCCGAGTTTTGAAGCGCCGCACATTCAGGGCATCTCGATCTGGCGCGGCAAGTTCAACAAGACTTCCGGAACGGTAACGCTCGATCGCGCCAATAAAACCGGTTCGGTGAATATCAGCGTCGATACGGCTTCGATTAATTTTGGCAACGACGAAATGGATAAACATGCGCGCAGCGCGGAGTTTTTCGACGTAGCGAAATATCCGGTGGCGCAGTTTAAATCGAGCAGCATCCGGTTCGATGGCGACACACCAGCGGCGATCGACGGGCAGTTGACTTTGCATGGCGTGACGCAGCCGCTGACGCTGAAAATCAATGCGTTCAAATGCATCACGCATCCCATGCTGAAAGTGGAAGTCTGTGGCGCCGATGCCTCGGCCGAGTTCAGCCGCAGCGATTTCGGCATCGACTACGGCGTGCAGTTCACCGGCAGCCCGATGGTCAAGCTTGCCATTCAGGTGGAAGCCTTGAAAGATCCGCCTGCGGGTCTGGACCGCTGAATTTGCTGGTGTCCAGCCCGGATTGAAGCCGAAGCTCACGCGAGATTTGCGTACAACTCAAGACGCTCGGCGGGTTTGAATTGCGGCAGATTTTCGGCGGATCGCCGAACGATGGATCGCCGAAAATCCCGCAGCTCAGACCAGGCTGGCCTTGATGATCGTCACCGGCTCGATCGGCACATCCTGCCCGAAGGGGCGAATGCGGCCGGTCGGCGTGGCCGCGATTTTATCGACTACGTCCATGCCTTCGATCACTTTGCCGAACACCGCGTAACCCCACTGCCCGCCGCCGCGTCCATCGAGAAACGCATTGTCGGCATGGTTCACAAAAAACTGGCTGGTCGCCGAATGCGGATCATTGGTGCGCGCCATCGCCACGGTTCCGCGCAGGTTCTTCAAGCCGTTGTGGCATTCGTTTTCGATCGCCGCGCGGGTGCTGCGTTCCTTGTATCCATTGGCCGAATAACCGCCGCCCTGGATCATGAAATCCGCGATCACGCGATGGAATGCGAGGCCATCGTAATGGCCGCTCTTTACATATTCGACGAAATTGGCAACCGTTTTGGGCGCCTTTTCGGCATCCAGCTGAAGTTTGAAATTGCCGTGATTGGTCTCCAGCAAAACGGTAGAGTGTTCAGAGGTAATCGTCATGGGTTTCGAGAGATTAGGAAAGCCGAGCGTAATTTGCTCGCGCTAGTTTAAGCCAGCTTGAAGCAAAGCCAGAGGAAAATTGTGAGGCTTCGCCAACGCGGGAAACTTTGTGGATGCGCGACTGCGATTTCTTCAGGTTGTCAAGTTCGTTGATGTCATTAATCGATAGCCAGCGGAAAGTTTTAGCAGTAATCTAATTCGCTAGCTAACGTAAAATCGTGTTCAGCGGTGCGTTTATATCGATGTAAGGATAGGGAGAATTCGGGAGTTGGAAATGCACAACGCGACTCCTGGGCCGATTGCAATAGCCTTGCAATCGCCTGGACGTGAAGGCAAGCGGGCTGGCCGGTTTGCGCATCGTTGCAAAATCCGGAACTCGTGAGCGTTGAACGATAACCTGACAATCGATTCACCATTAAGTCTGCTGTTCGCGTCGCTCGTCAGCATCTGTATTCTGCTGGTGGGTTTGTTCGGATTGCTCGCGTTCGGCGATCTGGTTGTTCCGTTCGATTCAAACCTCGGCGCGGCCGCCCAATTTTTGCTGACCTGCCCGATTTGCGCGCTTTGTTTCGTTGCGGCAGCACTCTCGCTATGGTTGCGGCGACGCAAACCAGCTAAAGGATTCAGCGCAGCTTTCGCCAGTTTTTTAGCCCTCATCATTCTCGCGGTAGCGGCGAGCCGGCTGGTCGATTTCGCAATCGGTTCGACCTATTGTCCGGATAATTTTGCGTTGTGGTCGCAGCTGGAACAGGGACGCAACTACCCGTTCCGCATGCAGCCCACTTCGGCCGTGCTCTTCGCCATTATTGCGATCGCGCTGTTGATACTCGATCGCAAACGCTGGCCCGATTTTCTGCATGCGCAAATCCCGGCGGCAGCGGTTTTCTACATGAGCCTGTTCGGACTCATCGCACATTTCTACAAGGCGACGAACTTCGATCTGTTTCCGCACGAGACGCCCGTGACGTTGCAGAGCGTCCTGGCATTCCTGCTGATCTCGCTGGCCGTAATGCTGTGCCGTACGGATCAGGGCTACTTTCGCTGGGTGCCGCTGGACAGCCCCGGCGCGCGCAGTTTTGCACGACTTTTCCCGATCAGTATTGTCGCGCCCATCGCAATCGGCAGCCTCACTTTATTTGCGATCAGCAGCGGCTGGTTCACCGGCTTTGAATCGGCTTGGGCAGCAGTTGCGATCGGTTCGGTATTGATGCTCTCGCTTGCGGTCTTGATCAATGCCCGATCGGTGAATCGTAACGATGAGGCGCGCAAGCAGGCCGATATTGTGCAACGCCAGCTGCTGGTCGAACTGGAGACCAGCAATAACGCCATGCAGCTCGAAATTGCCGAGCGCAAACGGCTTGGCGAAAAAGCCGCGCACGATGCCACGCACGATGCCTTGACCAGCCTGCCCAATCGCCTGCTGTTCATGGACCGCATGGTGCACGCGATCAATTCGATGCGGCGGCATAAAAAGATGTTTGCGCTGTTTTATATCGACGTCGACAACTTCAAGCCGGTCAACGACAAGTACGGTCATCAGGCGGGCGACATGCTGCTCAAAGCCTTCGCCATCCGTTTGAAAACGACGATGCGGGAAGTCGACACCGTTACACGGCTGGGCGGCGATGAATTCGGCGCCATCATGGATGCGCCCTCCAGCGGTCAGCACGCGCTGCAACTGGCCCAACGCATTGCGGAAGCCGTGTGCAAGCCTTATCCGATTGAACTGCCGGGACAAAAAGGCGTGCTGGAATTGAACGTCGGCGTCAGCATCGGCGTCGCGCTATTTCCGATCCATGCCACCAGTCTGGACGCGCTGGTACGCGAGGCCGATACCGCCATGTTCCGGGCGAAAGTCGATGGCAAAGCTCGCGGCGGCATCACCGCGAACATCCGTCTTGCGGTCACCCATACCCTGTAGATTTTGCGGCTTGCTATGGCTGGCCAACCTCACCGCTAATCGATCGATTGAGTTCGTAGCCATCATCGAGCGTTTCGAGGAAGGCGATTACATCGTCAATATCTGAATCGTTCCAGAATGGCGCCTGCCCTTTGCTGAGCGTCAACGGTAAGTCGACGACGTCGACGTTGCGACGGAATTGCGGCGGAATATCGTCGAACTTTTTTTCGATTCCATTCGGTCCAAGCGGATACCAGCGCTGCGGAGCGGTGTCGCGCTGCACATAAAATCGCAGCGCTTCTCTCAGCGAATGAAAGCGGCCGTTGTGAAAAAATACCTGCCGGCGCGCCACATTTCGCAAGGTCGGCGTTTTGAACATGCCGCAATATTGTGATTGCGAGGCCTGATCCTTTCGCAGCGGCCCGCACAAACCCGAATCGAAATATCCGGCATTGGCGTTGGCCTTGATCTCCCGATTTCGCGGCACACCCAGCGCTTCAAACTGGTAGTCGGTGAATAAGGGATGCGAGCCATCCGCGCCTGGCCGGTCGAGATGACAACTCGCGCAATTGCCGCGCTGTGGATCGTTGAACAGCGCAAGCCCGCGCTGCTCTTGCGGAGTCAGCGATACTTTGTCGTCGAGATAAAAATCGAACTTGCTGTCGTAAGGGTGGAAGCTCGCATCCTCCAGCTCGAATCGTTCGATCGCGCGCAGCATCTGCTGAAATGCGCGCTCTGGATCATTAAAAATATCGGCGCCGAAGGCTCGCTTGAAATCCGGGGCGTACGTCGCATGCCGGATTCTATCGACGACTTCAGCGGCGTCACGATTGGCCATTTCGTTTGGCGCCAGCAGCGGAAACGCGGCCTGCTCATGCAGCGTATTGAAGCGGCCGTCCCAGCCGAAGCCGCCGACCGGCGGCTCATCGCCTTCGAGAACCCGCTCCGCCATGCTGGACACAAAAGCCTTCGACCAGACCGGCGTGTGATTCAGCGCATAGCGCAGCGACGGCACCGCGCGCATGCCTTGCCGGTCGAGCTTCGGCCCGCCCATCTGCACGGCCAGACTGTTCGGTGGGCCATAAGCATGATCCGGACTATGGCAAGTCGCGCAGGATTGCTGGCCCGATGCCGACAGCGAGGTGTCGAAGAAAATCTGCCTGCCGAGTGCGGCTAGCGCTGAATCGGGCGCCGCTACGGGTGTTGTTAACACTGACGTTGCCGGCAGCGTTGGCATTGGCGCTTGCGCCGTGGCCGGACGATCGCTTCGACTGCAGCCGTGCATCAGCACGATTGCTGCGAATATCAGCAACGTGCGCAAGCGGCTGGCAGTACCGCCAAGTACCGCGCGAATCATGGCTTCAACCAGCCAACCGGATCACCGAACAGCGGTGTTTCCGCTGGATTTCGAGGAACCCGGCCGCGTTTCGTCAATGACTGATGAAGACATTTTGATCGTTACCGATCGTGTCGAGTTGATAGCCAGCGCCCGGATTATCTGCGGCATAACCCAGATGGCTCAGGTGAAAAATATCCTCGACACTCTTCAGCAAGGCGTAGTGATTGTAGGCAACGCTCGATGTGCTGCCCGGCTTGACGAATGGAGACAGCAAAACCGCACCGATCTGATCGCCGCCGAAACCGTTGATGACGATGTTCTCGACCATCTTCGGCGTATTCACCAGCGTAAACATGCCCGGTCGCGCCATGCTCAAATTCGGACCTGGTTGCTGATTGCAGCAAGGCTCGCCGGGGAAAGTGATGTTGACGGTGGTCTGGCCGGTGCTGGCGTTGGTGCTGCTGCTGGTGACGTAACTGCTTTCGTCGAAAGTAATCACCAGCAGGCCATCCTGCTGGAACGCGGGCGAGGCCATGATTTTCGGCACCCAGGTTTGCAGGAAGGCATCTGCCGAAGTCAGCCCGCCGGGATTACCGTTCGCGCAAGTGGTGCCGGAAGCGCCGGTGCCGCTGCCATCGTGGCCGTCGTCGCATAGATTCGGCGTGATGAACGTGTAATTCGCAGTCGTCGCCACCGAGGCTAAATCCGTCGTCAACTGGTTGAGATTCACAACATTCGTCACGCAACTCGGCGAGTCGATGATCGAATGGAAATACATGAACGGATCGTGCCGGGTAGCGTAAGCATCACCCAGCGGTACCGAGCTGCTGGGCGCTTCCGCAGTATTCGTGTTATCCGTGCCGGTGCCGATCGTCGGGTGGCCGCAAGTAGCCGCTTCACGCGCAGGGTCGTTGCCCATGTCGCCCATGTAGCCTTTCCAGGTCAGCTTGGCGGCGGCCAGTTGATCCGCCAGAGTTTGAACTGATGCTGGATAAATGCAGCCGCTATTGGCGATCACTTGACCATCCGGCGTGGTACCGGTTTGTACCACATCGTTGTAATTGCCAACCGTGCCGGTTAATCCCGGCAAGCAATCGTCATCGGTATCCGGCGTCGGCGCCTGGCCGCTGATCATCGAAATGTAATTATCCAGGCTGACGTGGCCGGTGCCGTAATACTGCGTCAGCAGCGCACCCATCGGCACCAGTGTTTTTTGCAGATAGGGATCTTGCGTGCTGCTGCCGAAGGTATCGCTGAAATTCTTGTTTTCCAGCACGATCATGAAAACATGCTTCACCTTGGATGCAGAGGTCGTCACCGCGGCCTGCGCACTGTTATCGTTATTGCAGCCGACCGTCATTGCGACGGCGATGGAAACCATCAGCGCACAACAGAACAACAATCCGCTCGAACGCTTCATGCTTTTTCCCTGAAGACAAAATCGTTGATCCCGCTTTAGTGGAGATAGGCTAGCAACGAAAGATTGCAGTTATTTTTCATCGTGCAATCGGGAATGCATTGCGCGGTAATCGATAGCGACGAAAGCCTGCCGCCGGATTCCTGCGATGCAGATCAAACACTGGCGCAACCGCAAGCCGCGTCTTCAACTAAAATAGCTGGACGGAGAGATGGCAGAGTGGTCTATTGCGGCGGTCTTGAAAACCGCTGAACCGCAAGGTTCCGGGGGTTCGAATCCCTCTCTCTCCGCCAAAACCTTACGCTGATTCGTTGGCCGATGGTGGCCGCATGCGGTCGAATTCACTTCTGATGGCCGCATAGCATTCGCAGGCATGCTGGACCAAAGCCTGGCGGTTGATCAGCGTAATGGCGCCGCGCTCGGAACTGATCGAACCTTCCTGCTTCAATTTGCCGATCGACTCGGTGATTCCGACCCTGCGGACACCAAGCATGCTGGCTATGGTTTCGTGCGTCATCGTCAGCCGTTTAGAGCGCAGGCGATCGGTGCTTTCCAGCAGCAATCGGCATAACTGCTGATCCAAACTGTGATGCCGGTTGCAGGCGGAAGTCTGTGCCACCTGCATCAAAAAAGCCTGAAAATAGCGCAGCAGCATCCGTTGCAACGGCGCGCTACTGGCGAACGTGCCCTGCAGGATTCTGGCATCGAGCCGCAGCGCAAAGCCGGCATGCAGGATGATGGCGCCGGACGAAGCCGGCGTATCGCTGAGCAAGCCGGAAAGTCCCAGCATGCCCTCGTTACCCACGGTGGCGATTTTGCTCAAGGAACCATCCGACATCGCCTGCACCAGCGAAAAAATGCAGTCGACCGGAAAGAACACATGATCGAGCGTATCGCCCGGCTCCCAGACGACATTTCCGAGCGGCATCCGCACCAATTGAAGCTGCGGCTGGAGCGTGGCGTAGACATCTTTCGGCAAGGCTTCCAGCAAGCGATTCTTCGGCGATCTGCGCTTCTCGCCCGAGGCGCGCCGCGGCTTGTCGCTGTTGCGCCGATCCAGACCCGGATTCAGATTCGGAACGGGCGCAGGCGGCCGCGCACGCGCCGCCAACTGATCCAGTAATCGATCCGACTGCAGCGCTGCCGCACCAGCATCGCTCAACAATTGCGAATTCAGCATGTAGACGAAATTTTTACCTTCGAGCGTCGATTTCAGCGCGCCCGAATCCGTCAACGAGCGCAACCCATCCGCCAGGTCGTCCAGTCGCAGGCCGGTTTTTTTCCAGAGACGATGCAACACGCGCGCATCCAGGAACGCCCCGCCGCTGGAGGCGTTATCCGCGAACAGCCGGCGAATCGCGTGTTCGACCACTTCGTTGGTCACGACCACCGGCAACTTTTCTTTATCAACTGCTATCGGCACCAAATGATCCTCTCCGGGTTGCAAGGTTTTCGACTCGAATTTCATCTCCCACCAGACCCACTTTCGTTATACTTATTGGCTAGACGCCGAGATAGCTCAGTCGGTAGAGCAACTGATTCGTAATCAGTAGGTCGGAGGTTCGATTCCTCTTCTCGGCACCAAT
>CAJCJH010000120.1 GCA_903970615.1 Rhodospirillales bacterium | reverse complement strand
TATCGATGGGCAATTCGCGGCGTCCAGCCGGCTCGAGATCGTGGATCACTTGCAAAATGGCATGGCCGCTGTGACCGTCGATCGCGGAGTGATGAATCCGCAGCAACATCGCAAAACTGCCCGGCGGCACGCCATCGACATGATCGAGACCTTCGATGACGAACGCATCCCAGGGCGGACGGCTCAGATCCATCGGATATGCATTGATTCGCGCGAGCAGGATCGACAACTGTCGGCGATCGCCGGGCTTTGGCAAGGCGAGATGGCGGATGTGCTGCTCGATATCGAAATCCACCGCATCGACCCAATAAGGCTCATCCAGATCCAGCGGCACACGCAGCAGCTTTTGTCTGAGCACCGGCGCCAGCGGCAGACGTTCCTGGAATGTTTTCAGGATGTCCTTGAAACGCACCAGACCACCGGGCGCGGTGCTCTGGTCGTAGATGAACAAGGGACTGACATGCATCGGCGTGCGACTGTTGTCGCCATAAACCATGAGCGCATCGAAAGCACTGAGCTGTCGCATCTTCTTCTCCTCGTTGGGGATCGCGGACCTGCTCCGCGATCCCCTATTTTTTGCTCTGCGGCAGGTAGCTGAACAACTGGTCGAGCACTGCGTCCGGCAACATCCGGCGCATCGTGCGAGTGCCTTTGGAAGTGAAACCGCATAGGTAGCGTGCCTTCGGCCGTGCATCGGTCAAGGCGCGCAGCACGTCATCGGCCACCTGCGACGGCGGCACCGCACTCTTTTCCGCCAGTTCGATGACGGTCCGATGCTGACGGTACTGGGTAGAGTATTCGGCAATGAGGGTGGATTTTCCGCCCGGCTTGAGGGCCGCCAGTTCGGCGTCGATTTCGCTCAGTTGGCGATCGATCATGCCGGTTTTGATGCCGCCCGGAATCACCAGCGAGACACCGATCTTCCACAGCAGCAGCTCGCGGCGCAGCACATCGGCCAGCGCTTCCAATGCGAATTTCGACGCGCTGTAAGCGCCCAGCAAAGGCACACCGATCGAGCCGGAGGTGGAACTCACCAGCACGATGCGTCCGCGCACCGGCCGCAGTAACGGCAACGCGCGCTGCATCACTTCGAGCGCGCCGAACAGGTTGATCTGGAACAACTGCCGGACATCGCCGATAGCCGCAAGCTCCAGTGGCTTCGGCTGGGTAACCGCGGCGCAGTTGACCACGCCATCGAGTGTGGTGATACCGAGACTGCCGAGCTTTTTGAAAGCAGCAGCAATCGATGCGGATTGATCCAGCCGCAGCAGCAGCGTACGGGTGCAGATACCGGCTTCGATCATCTGCCGGCCTTGTGCTGCGGTACGGCAGCTGCCGATCACCTCGAAACCTTCTGCCAGCAGCTTCTGCGCGACCGCTTGGCCAACGCCCCCGGTAACGCCGAGCACCAGTATCTGCCCGCGCATTGCGGTCTTCGACAGCTTCGCAGAATTCATGGCAATTCGACTGCCGGACGCAGGCCTTGCGGCTGGCCGAAAAAGCGCGGCAGTATGCGGTCGAGCGTGCGGCCGATCAGCGTGCAATTGCGGATGCGCTCAATCTTCGGCCAGGTTGCACGTTCGCCGGCGGCGATGATCGCCATCAGCTGCGGCTCGCTCGGCCGTTTCATGCCGCGCCAAGGCTTGACCATGCCGACCGGCGGCAGGATATTGATGTCGCCGCGATATTCCTGCGCGAACACCGACACCAGACTGTTGATCGCAAAATTCGCATCCGGCCAACGCCGGCCATAGCGATTGGCGATGTTCTGCCAGCCGCGTGCGGCCGTCAGCGCCGAGCGATGCCAGAATTGCAGCACTTCCGAAGCCGGCGCGAAAGGCACCGCTTCAGGTTGAGCTTTTATCAACGCGAAGGGATTGACCTGGCTGACGATATAGTGATTCACGCCATAGAGCCGGCCCAGCCGCTGCGCCGGAATGTCGTCGCTAAGCGAACCATCGAACCAGCGACGTCCTGGCAAATAAGCCTGCGGCTGACCGCGATGGTTCTTCGCCATCAGCATGGTCGGGGGAAATACGCCAGGCACCGAGCACGAGGCCATCACTGCCGAGCGCACGTACACATGCGGCGAAGTCACTGCGTTCAGCAAGCGTGATTTTTGATGCACTTCCGACGGCGAAACGCTGATGTTGAGGCAGATTCCGGTCAACTCGAAAGCCTCGGCAAAGGTCAGATCGGGAATCAGCCGATCGATATGCCGTGCGACTTCGCCGCGATCGAAGCGCGGGAAAAACCGGCTCGGACTGTTCGCCAGCATTTGTTCCTCGCGGCGCGTTTCGATCTGTAAATGCTGCGCGGTGAACAGACCCTGCAAGGCAGCACTCGAATGCGTACCAACGATGCCGGCGATCAGCGAACCGGCGCTGGAACCGGAGATGATTTTCGGCAGCAGTTGCTGTTCCAGCAGGGTCTTGACCACACCGGCGTGAAAATTTCCGAAAATTCCGCCGCCGCTCAACAGCAGCGCCGAGCGACCGAAGCAGGTGCTGGCGCGGCGAAACAGATCGGCTTTTTCCGCATGACCGACCGGACCATCGCTATCCGCGAGATATTCCAGCGTCTCGCTCAGCGCCTCGATGTATTCCGTCACCAGCCGCTTGGTGCCGAACTTGCTGCGCAGGTACAACTCCGGCTTGCCCATGCCGGCCATGTTGCCGTGAATGCCTTCTTCCAGTGCGTAAACCAGCGCCTGATCGTCGCGCGCTGCGCGATAGCTGCGCAGTTGCTCGAGCCGCGCGCGGATGGTGGCGAAATCGTAGATGCGGCTTTGTTCGGTTTCGCGCCATTGCGCCATGCCGGAAGCTTCGTCGTGCGCGAGCGCGGCCTGCTTCCATTCGGCGTAAGTGCGCGCTGCGTCGAGCGCGCGCTTGTCGAGCGTTTTTACGCGACGCTGCGTGTTGTGCTCGTCTTGACGCAGATCGTGTTTCTTTTCGATGGTCAGCATCGCGCCGCTCACAGTGAATAGCCGCCATCGACCACTAGCGAAGTGCCGGTGACATAACGCGATTCGTCGCTGGCCAGATACAGCGCCGCATACGCCATATCGAGGGGCTCGCCCAAACGCTGCACGGGAATACTCGCCTGCAAACGCGCGATCGTTGCCGGCGGCGCCTGATCCATCATCGGCGTATGCGTCAAGCCCGGATGCAGCGAATTGCAGCGGATGTCGTAGCCGGTGCGCGCGCAGTACAGCGCCACCGTTTTGGTGAGATTCCATACGCCAGCCTTGGCAGCACCATAAGCCGGGCCGATCGTACTCGCCTTCAGCGCGCCGATCGAAGACACATTGACGATGCTGCCGCCGCTGCGCTTCATGTATTGAATCGCGTATTTGCAGCCGAGAAAGGTGCCATCAAGATTGATCGAGGTGACGCGCCGCCAGGCTTCGAGGCTGGTGTCTTCGATACTGGTCTGCGCTGGAATGCCGGCATTATTGACGACGATATCGACGCGGCCGAAAAGTAACTGCGCAAAATCGAACGCGGCCGCCCAGCTGTTTTCCGAGGCCACGTCCAGAACGATCTGAGCATGCGCACCCTCGCCCAGCGACGGTAGCTCGCGCAACAACGCCGCCTCGTTGACATCGCTCAGCAGTACCGTTGCACCGTTGCGCGCGAACAGTCGCGCAATCACTAAACCGATGCCGCTGGCCGCACCGGTAACGACAGCGACCTTGCCCTTCAAGCGCTGCGTGTCCGGCATCTCGTCGATCGATGTCATTCAGCCTGCTCCAGAGGTATGGGCGGAATCATCAGATAACGATCATTGGTAGTGCGGCGCAGCTGGCCGGTAAACATCTGCAGATCGAAAAACTCGACACAACTGCGATATAGCGGAATCGAATTTGGCGCAGACTCGCACAGATTGCGCAGCCACTTTGCGATCTCGCGTTTGGCGAATTTCGTTTCCGGCAGAAAATCCTGCAACACGAAAACATGCGGCATGCCCTGCCAGATTTGCAGATGCGCCGGCACCTGATTTTCGATCGCCTTTCGCGCCATGCCGACGCTATCGTCGAGCAAAGCCTCGACACCGCCGACCAGCAGATGGATCGGCGGAAAACCGCTGAAGTCGCCGTAGTAAGGCGATACTTCCGGCGCAATCGGGTTCGCGCCATCGAGATAATGCTCGACCGGATTGACGAAGCGCTGCACACGATACATCGGATCGCGCCAGGTATTCATGCGCCAGCTCGCGCTGATCTGCGCGAAATCGGTGATCGGCGACAAGGCAATCGCACCCGCCGGCATCGGCAAGCCGGCGGCCTTGATCCGGTGCAGCAACACGAGTGCGAGATTTCCGCCAGCAGAATCACCCATAACGACGATATCGCGCGGCGCGTGGCCGCTATCGAGCAGCATGCGATAAGCCGCAAGGCAATCATCCGGCGCGGCTGGTAACGGATGTTCCGGCGCCAGCCGATACCAAGGCATGAACGCCTGGCATTGCGAATCCGCACAGAAGCTTGCAACCATCGTCGTGTGACCATTCGGCAGCCGCATGATGAAAGCGCCGCCATGCAGATAAAGAATCACCTGCTTGTTTGCCGATGACGTGCGCAACCAGCGACCCGCGATCGGTTCGGCAACGTCTTCCATCGTCACGCCCGGCGGCAGACGCAGCTTCTGTTTCTGATCGAGCGCGAGCATGGTCGCGCGATGCAGCGTGATTTTTTCAGGCCTGCGAAAAATCACCCACATCGCCAGCCGGGTGAGCACATTCATCACTCTGGAACGCCCGCTTGCCATCAATCTCTCCGGCTCATTCGCCGTAATGCCCGATAACGATATGGTATGCTAGCAAACATTATTACAAGATAAATAACGCCTGCATTTCGATCGGGCGGCAATGCACTCAGAGGACTTGCCAATAATGTCGACGACACTCAGTTTTGCGCCGGGCGCAGCGATAATCGCGGGCGGCAGTGGCGGGATCGGCGCCGGCATCTGCAAGCGATTCGCGGACAACGGCATGCCGGTGGTTTTTACATATCACAGCAGCGAAGACAAAGCCCGCGCAGTCCAGCAGGAGATCGCTGCGCAAGGTGGTATTTGTGAATACGAGCGGGTTGATCTGTCGCAGCCGGCGCAGGTTGAAAGCCTATTTGCAAAAGTTCGTGAACGGCACGGCCGTATCGCGCATGTGATCTACGCGGCGGGACCGCATTTCGAGTTCAACTTCATCGGCTCGATCCCGGATTCGGACTGGCTGCATGTCGTCAATGCCGATATCAACGGCGCTTTTCATTTGATCCAGAACGCCGTGAAAACCTTCCGCTCGCAGGGCGATGGCGGCAATTTGATCGCGGTTATCACCAGCGCAGTCGAGCGCGTGCCGGTAAAAGACATCATGTCGGCCGCACCCAAGGCCGCGATCGAAATGCTGGTGCGCGGCGTGGCGAAAGAGTCCGGCCGCTTCGGCATTCGCGCCAATTGTGTCGGCCCCGGCTGGATCAATGCCGGCCTCGGCAAGAAAGGTATCGAAGAAAAGCTCGACGAAAAAACCCGCGAGCACATCCGCAAAACCACGATTCCTTTGCAGCGTTTCGGCGAGGCCGACGATATTGCCTACGCCGCGCTGTTCCTTTGCTCGCAGCAGGCCGGATTCATCACCGGCCAAAGCCTGGCGGTGGATGGCGGCCTGCAACTCTAAAGCCGCGCTTTTGGACGCACGCGCAGCACCCGGTCATGTTCGATTCGATGGGTATTCGGCGCTCGCAGATTTCCGGAAAGATTTTATCGAGCATGAGCGCATCAACATCGATTGTTAATTTAGTATGCTTGCATATCATATTACCACACCCAATCCTGTTCCCTGACCCGACCGATCCATCATGAACCGCGACAAACTGCTGGCCTGGAAATTTCCGGAAATTCGCGCTGCCTACACCAAGCGCGACACCATGCTTTATGGACTCGGCGTCGGCGCTTGTCTCGATCCGCTCGATAGCCGCGAACTGAATTTCGTCTACGAAGGCAAGCTGCAAGCACTGCCATCGATGGCCTGCGTGCTGGCGCATCCGGGCGGCTGGCTGATGGCGCCGGAACTGGAGGTCAAGTGGGTCAAGCTGCTGCATGCAGAGCAGCACTTCAATCTGGTCAAGCCCTTGCCGTTTGAAGGCGAGTTGATCGGCACTTACAAGATCACCGGCATCGTCGACAAAGGCGCAGACAGCGGCGCGCTGCTGTATCTGCAGAAAACCTTGCGCACTGTTGGCGGCGAGGAAATCGGAACCGTGGGCAGTACCTATTTCCTGCGCGGCGATGGCGGCTGCGGCAACTGGGGAACGCCCGGCGCGGTGCTCGAAGCGCTGCCGGCCAGCGCGCCCAGCGGCGCGATCGACTTGCCGACCTTGCCGATCGCCGGGCTGATCTATCGCCTCAGCGGCGACTACAACCCGCTGCACGCCGATCCGGAAATCGCCCAAAAAGCCGGTTTTCCTAAACCCATCCTGCATGGTCTATGCACTTACGGCGTGGCCTGCCAATCGCTGATCCGCGCAGTCTGCGGCTTCGATGCCACACGCCTGCTCAGCATGGCCGCACGCTTCACCAAACCGGTGTTCCCCGGAGAAACGATACGCACGGAATATTGGCTTGGCTCGGATAAGAGCGTTCGATTCCGCTGCCTGAGTGTGGAGCGCAATGAAGTGGTGATGGATCGTGGCATCGCCACTTTGGCAAGCTAAAAACGAATCCACGAATCGAGAGGTCCGGTAAACCAACGCCGCGCGGGACGTAAAGCCCGCGCTTTTTTATGCTCGCTGTTCGTTATTTTTTATTGTGACGTTGTGTCGTTGGTTAGCAGCGGCTGCACTCAGATTTCAAAGCCGGTCTTTAGGTCGATACCCATATCCTGATACATCACCATCGCCGTCGGCCGGCCGCCGAGCGTGACGGTGCCGCCCGGATGCATGAACGGACCGGTGAGATATAAGCCCTGGATGTTCGGCACGCGGTAGTTCGCCAGCGCCGGCGTCGGGCGGCGGCCGAGAATCTGCCCGCCGGCGGTGCCGATGCCGAAGATATCGCCCTGCATCATGCTCATCGAATGGCGGTGATGATCCAGCGGCGTTTCGATCAGGCGCGCGAGAATGCACGAATCGTCGATGTTGGTCGTGTACTTCTTGAACGACTCCCACACCAGATCGCCATACTCCTGCTTACGCGCATCCCAGGCCTCGATGCCGCCTTCGGCCAGATGCATCGGCGCGAAATGGTAGAGGTACAGCGCGGCCTGATCCGGCTGCGGCACGCGCGTTTTGTCGATGAAGGAATTGATGATCGTCAGCGGATTGAAATGGCCGTACGGAATTTCGCCATATTTATAGCCATCGTAAATCTTGCGCATGCCGATGAAATCACCGCGCGGCATGTATTCGACCACCATACTGTTGCGCAGGATCGGCGCATTGCCGCCGATGAACAGCGGCTCGCGGCTCAGCGAAATCTGCTGGTTGACGGCGCCGTGATTGCTCAGCTTGACCGCGCGCGCATCGGCTGCCACGCGATCGTCGATCTCGGGAATGAATTTCTTCAGATTCCAGGGATGAATGCAGGCGAGCACCGCATCCTTCGCCGCGATCGTTTCGCCATCGGCCAGCACCACGCCGGTCGCGCGGCCGCCGCTGATTTGCAGCTTGACGACCTCGGCTTGCGTACGCACGGTGCCGCCATGAAATTCGATGCAGGCGACCAGCGCATCGGATAATTTTTGCGAGCCGCCGACTACCGCATAAGGCCCGCTGCTGTGCACCAGCGATAACAGGTTGTAGACCAGCACGCCGGTGCCGTTGGTCTCCGGATTTTCCATCGCCTCGCCGATCCACTTCAGATAATGCAGGCGCACTTCGGTGGATTCAAAGTATCGGCAGATGACGTCGTAAGCGCTGTTGAACAGGCTGGTGGCGAGCTCCGCGCCGATGCCGGTGGTATCGCTGTCGAGCATTCCCATGAAGCGCGAGAACGGCATCGGCGGCGTTGCCGCACCGGCATTCAGCAGCGGCGCCAGCTTCACGCAGCGACGGCCGAGTTCACGATAACTTTCTGCATCCTTCTGCGAAAACTGCGCGATCGATTGCGCGGTTTTGTCGACATCCTGATGTGTGGCAAGCACGCTGCCATCGTCGAACAAGGTGGTGAACGCCGCTTCCCATTGCACGAATTGCAGACCGAAGCGCGTGGTCAATTCCAGTTCATTTTTTGCCAGCGCAGGATTCACCATGCAGGTCATCAAACCGGTGGCATGCGGATCGTGAATGAAGCCGGGCGCGACTTCGACCGAAACCACGCCGCCGCCGCAGTGCTTGTTTTTTTCCAGCACCAGCACGCGCTTGCCGGCCTTGGCCATGTAGGCTGCGGCGGTCAGCGAATTCGAGCCGCCGCCCACCACTACGATATCGAACGTGCCGTTCATTGCCTTTACTCCTGTTGCTATTGCCTGATTTCTGCCGCGCGCCTAAACATCGAGACGAAGCAGACGCGCTCAACGATCAGCGCGAGCCGCGGAACAGCATCAGGAATGCGAAGAACATCGTCTTGAATGACATCAGACCGAGCGCCTTGCGCACTTCCACCGGCTTGACGATCGCGCGGATCGGCATCGCGCCCATGATGGTGCCTTCGACGATCAGGTTGCCGTTTTCGGGATAAATCTTGGCGATCTCCATCAGATCGGAATTGTCGTTTGCATAGAGCTTCATCGTGACTCTCCTTCATGAGCGAGCTTTATCAGCTCAGTGTTTTTTGCAAGGCCGAACGCGGCGCGCGCGGCTTCCCGTTACGATATTTGTGACGACCTAAGCCAGAATCTGTTTCGCCAGAATATTGCGCTGAACCTCGTTGGTGCCGCCGAAAATCGACCAGCAGCGGCCGTACAGATATTCGTAGCCCATCACGCTGATTTCCTGCAGCGCACTCAGCTCGCCTTCCGGCGGCGCGTGCAAATGTTCGGGATCGTAAGCGGTGGCCAGCGGCCCTTCGAGATCGAGCGCCAGTTCGGAAATCGCCTGCAGGATTTCGGTGCCGCGGATTTTCAGGATCGACGCTTCGGCGCCGAAACGCGCACCCGCCGCCCAGGCTTCGACATACTGCCGCTCCAGCGCGCACAGCGTGACGAGTTGTACGGAAACATCCGCCAGCCGCACAGCCAGCAGGGTTTTCAGCGCGACGGGAATCTGCGCATTCGCGGCAACGCCTTCGAACAAAGCCTGCACATGCCGCAGCAGCCGCAGCTTCGGGCCGGTATCGGCGATCGACACGCGCTCGTTCGCCAGCAGGAATTTGGCGATGCCCCAACCCTGCCCTTCTTCGCCGACGCGATTCGCCACCGGCACGCGCACGTTGTCGAGGAACAGCGCATTGGTGTGATGCAGGCCATCGATCGTCACGATCGGCTTGATGCTGATGCCGGGCGTTTTCATGTCGATCAACAGGAAGCTGATGCCGGTCTGCGGCTTGCCGCTTTTGTCTGTGCGCACGAGACAATGCATCCAATCCGCCCAATGCGCTTCGGTGGTCCACAGCTTCGCGCCGTTGACGATGTAATGATCGCCATCGCGTTCGGCGGTGGTCTTGATGCCGGCGAGATCAGAGCCCGCGCCCGGTTCCGAATAACCCTGGCACCACCAGATATCGCTCGACAAAATCGGCGGCAGATGCTGCGTTTTCTGCGCCTCGGTGCCATAGGTATAAACCACCGGCCCGACCATTTTCACGCCATACGGACTCAGCATCGGCGCATTGCAAACGGAGGATTCCTGCACGAACAGCAGCTGCTTTACCAGGTCCCAATCCTGACCGCCGAATTCGCGCGGCCAGGCGCAGCCGAACATGCCGTGCTGATGCAGCACTTTCTGCCAGCCGACGTAATCGGCTTTTTCGATTTTCAAACCGAGTTCGCCTTTGCGCGCAATCGGCTTCGGCAGATTCGCCAGCGTAAATTCGCGCACCGTCTTGCGCCAAGCGCTGGCTTCTGCGGAATCCTGCAGCGCCAGCAATCCGGTCAATTCCTGGCCGGTGCCGAAACGAGTGCGGTGATAATCCGCGCTGCCGAGTTCGGCGCGCATCGTCGCCAGTCGTCGGCCGAAGTGGCAGATGTTGAGTTCATCGCTGACGCCCATGCCGCCGTGCAGCTGGATCGCCTCGTGCCCGACTTTTTTGCCGGAGACATCGGCCACCAGCTTGAGCGCCGAAAGCAGCGCCGAACGCTGCTCACCAGCTGCGGACTCCAGCGCGGCGATCGCCAGATTCAGGATCGCGCCGAGTTCTTCTTCGGCGACTTTCATGTCCGCGGCGCGATGCTGCAAAGCCTGGAAAGTCGCCAGCGTTACGCCGAACTGTTTGCGCGCGCCGAGGTATTCAAACGTCGCTTGATTAGCTGCTGAAATGATGCCGAAGGCTTCGGCGGCAATGCCGAACAAACCCCATTCGAGCGCATCGCACAGCACGGTTTCGGCGGGCGCATCGAATGCCAGCAGCGCGTCAGCCGGCAGTTGCAGATTCGATAATTCCAGATCGGCCGCACCGGCGCCGTCCATCAGTCGATGCGCCTGCGGCGACACGCTGGCCGCCGGCACGCGAAAAATCGCGGCAGCGCCATCGAGCGCGGCACTCACCAGAAATTCGGTGGCGACATCGCCATTGCGCAAGCTGCGGATATGGCCATTCAAAAAATAGCCCTGCGCATCCTTCTTTGCAGTCGACTGCGATGCGGCGAAAGGATCGAAACCGCTGCTGTGCGCGAGCACCGGAATGAACTCGCCGGCGATGAGCTGGCCGATCAGCGCCTCGCGCAGCGTGGCATCGGCGAGATGCGTCAGCACCCGTCCGGCAATGACGGCACTGGCGAGAAATGGCTCGACTGCAAGCGCGCGGCCCAGCTCGAACATCGCCACACCGATGCTGCGCGCATCGCCGCCGAAACCGCCGCTGGCTTCGTCGAATGCCGCACCCATCAAGCCCATTTCGGAGAGGCCAGGCCATAGCGCCATGCGCTGCGGCGGCTCGGCATTCAGGCGCTGCCGCCGATGCTCGAATTCGTTTTCCTGCTGCAGGAAACGCCGCAGGTTTTCACCGAGCAGGCGCTGCTCGTCGGTATTCGCAAAATTCATTGACGCTCACTTAAGCAAAAACCGCGCGACTGCGGCGCGGCGTTAAAACCTGGTTAAAACCTATTCGGCTTCGAGTCCCGCCAGTACCAGCGGCCGCGACAGCGCTTTCGCAAACGCATGGCAGAACCGCGCTGCGTCTGCACCATTGATGACGCGATGGTCGTACGAGAGCGACAGCGGCAGCATCGTGCGCCAGGCCAGTTCGCCTGCAACCCGCACCGGTTTCTCGAATGCGCGCGTCACCCCCAGGATCGCCACTTCCGGTGCGTTGATGATCGGCGTGAACGCGGTGCCGCCAAATGAACCGAGCGAGCTGATGGTGAACGAGCCGCCCTCCATCAGGCTCATCGGCAAACCCTTGGCGCGCGCGCGCAGCGAAATGTCGGTGATCTCGGCGGCGATTTCGGCCACGCTTTTCTGGTCCGCATTGCGGATCACCGGCACCAGCAGGCCGTTCGGTGTATCGGCAGCGAAGCCGAGGTGAAAATATTTTTTCAGGATCAGGCTGGTGCCATCGGCTCCGAGCGAGGCATTGAAGCGCGGAAACGCGGCGAGCGCGACCACCGCGGCTTTCATCATGAACGCCAGCGGTGTAGCTTTTTTGCCGGTCACTTCGAGCAGCTTTTTGCGCGCATCGTCCAGCGTGGTGATGTCGGCTTCGTCGTGATGGGTGACGTGCGGAATCATCACCCAGTTGCGCGCCAGCGTGGCCGAGACGATTTTCTGGATGCGCGGCAGCGCCAGCGTTTCCACCGGGCCGAATGCGGCGAAATCGATTACCGGCCACGGCGCCAGGTCCAGCGTCGGGCCCGCCGGTTTTACCGCTTCGCTCACACGATCTCCCCGATGACGGTGCCGACCGGATAAATCTCGCCGGCGGGCTTGGCGATCTTCAGCTTGCCATCGGCCGGTGCGGCGATTTCTTCGACCGACTTTTCCGACTCCAGCGAATACAAGGGCTGGCCGGCCTTGACGTCGGCGCCATCGGCCACCAGCCATTCGGCGATGGTGCCTTCGTTCATCGAAAAACCCAGTTTGGGCAGCAGGATTTCAGTGCTCATTTCGTGGTTAGCTCGTAGGGTTGCTCGTGAGATTCGGGATCAGGCCAGCGTCTTGCGGATGGCCGCTTCGAGTTCGGCATGGGTATACAGGAACGCCTGCTCCAGCGGCGGCGCGTACGGCACCGGGCTATCTTCGCTGGCGACCCGTTCGACCGGCGCCTTGAGTTCCCGGAATAGCGCTTCGTGGATGCGCGACGACAATTCGGCGCCGACGCCGAACGAGCGGCAGGCTTCATGCACGACGACTGCGCGACCGGTTTTCTTCACCGACGTCAGAATGGTTTCCATGTCCATCGGCTGCACCGTGCGCAGGTCGATGACTTCGCAGTCGATGCCATCCTTGGCGAGCTTTTCCGCCACCGGCGGAATGTCGAGCATCGAGCGGCTGTAGCCGATCACGGTGACGTCCTTGCCGGGACGGTGAATGCGCGCCTTGCCGAGCGGAATCAGCTTGCCGCGTTCGGGCGCGTCGCCCGGCGTCCAGTAATTGTTCAAGTGCTCGATGAAAATCACCGGATCGGGATCGTTGATCGCCGAGCGCAGCAGACCGTAGCCGTCCGCCGGATTGCTTGGCATGACCACCTTGATGCCGGGCGTGTGGCAGAACCAGGCTTCGAGAAAATCCGAATGCTGGCCGCCGTTCTGGAAGCCGGAGCCGGTCATCGTGCGGATCACCATCGGCACATGCGTCTGGCCGCCGGACATGAAGCGCAGCTTGGCCGCGTGGTTGGTGATCTGATCCATGCACACGGCGACGAAGTTCATCAGCATGATTTCGACCACCGGCTTGAAGCCGACTACCGCGGCGCCTACGGCAGCACCGACGAAACCCATTTCGGAAATTGGCGTGGAGCGCACGCGGCTGCCGTACTTGGTGGAAAGTCCGTGGCTGATCTTGACGATGCCGCCGCCTTCCGGATCGGCAATTTCTTCGCCGAAGACGATGACGTTTTTATCTGCGGACATGGCATCGTCCAGTGCCCAGTTGAGCGCCTGGATCATGTTGACCTTGGCCGGCGCCTTTGCGGCGGCGGGGCTGAGCTCTGCTTGGGTTTCGCTCATGCTGTGTTCTCCTCAGGCGATTTCGGTGGCGTAAACATCGCGCTTGACTTCAATGGCGTCCGGCGCGGCACTGCTCATGGCGAAGGCTTCGGCTTCGTCGATGAGAGTTTTGATCGCGGCGTCGATGCCATCGAGTTGCGTAGCACTCGCGTGCTGATGTTCGACCAGCCAGTTGCGATAACGCGGGTAAGGATCGTTCTTGACCGCTTCGGCATAGATCGCCTTCGGGATGTACTCGCCGGCGTCGCCGATCAAATGACCGTTGAAGCGGAATGTTTTGGCTTCGATCAGCGTCGGGCCTTCGCCGGCACGGGCGCGGGCGATGGCTTGCTGGGCGGCGCTGTAAACCGCGATCGGATCGTTGCCGTCGACATGCACGCCGGGAATGCCATAGCTGGCGGCGCGGTCGGAAATCTTCGCGGCCGACGTGCCGGTGGAATAAGCGGTGTGTTCGGCATACTGGTTGTTCTGGCAGACGAAGATCACCGGCAGTTTCCACACCGCGGCGAGGTTCAGCGATTCGTGAAACGCGCCGATGTTGCTGGCGCCATCGCCGAAGTTGGCGACCGTCACGCGCTTTTCACCGCGCAGCTGTGTGGCGAGGCCGAGTCCGCAGGCGATCGGCATGCTGGCGCCGACGATGCCGGTGGTGACCATGCAACCTTTGGAGGGATAGGTCAGATGCATCGGGCCGCCTTTACCCTTGCAACTGCCGGTGACCTTGCCGGCCAGTTCGGCCCACAGCAATTTCGGCGGCAGGCCCTTGGCGAGCATGTCGTGTACGCCGCGGTAAATGGTGACGAGATAATCCTCGTCGGTAAGCTGCACGCTGATCGCCGCAGGAATGCATTCCTGGCCGCGCGCCGAGTAGTAAGGCATGACCATGCGGCCGGCTTTCATCGCGCCGATCACGCGATCATCACTGTGTTTGATCAGGGTCATCTTTTCATAGATGGCCACCAGGGTTTTACTATCCGGTTGTGTCATAACCATGTCTGTTGCTCCTCAATTCGATGATGCTGCTGTTGTTTCATCAACCGTCTGCGATCTGCGCCCCGGTCCCTTGAGTTCTGCATGCTCATGCGATTTCTCGACCCAAATTCAATGCGCGTTTCAGCGGCCTTCCAGACCGACGATGCTGATCGCGCAAACGCCGTTGTAGGGGACGCCACCCAGGTTATGGCTCAAGCCCAGTTGCGGATTCTTCAGCTGTCTGGCTCCGGCGCGGCCCTGCAGTTGAAGATAATGTTCGTACACCATGCGCAAGCCAGATGCGCCGATCGGATGGCCGAAACATTTGAGACCGCCATCGATCTGGCAGGGAATTTCGCCATCGGCATCGAACACGCCATCCAGCACATCGCGCCAGGCGTGGCCATCTTCCGAAACACCGAGATCTTCCATCGTCACCAGCTCTGTGATCGAAAAGCAGTCATGCACTTCCATCGCCGACAATTCCTTGCGCGGATTGCTGATGCCGGCTTCCTTGTAAGCCGCCTTCGCCGCGTTGCGCGTGTTCTGTACGTAGGAACCATCCCAGCTGGAAGTGCCCCATTCGCGGCCGGCGCTGGCGGAAAGTTGTAGCGCCTTGATCGTGATCAAATCCCTCTTGCCGAGCGCACGCGCGATGGCTGGCGTGGTGACGATCGCGCAAGCCGAGCCGTCGCTGACGCCGCAGCAATCGAAAACACCGAGCGGTTCAGCGATGATCGGCGCCTTCAGGATAGTGTCCATTTCGACCGCTTTGCGCAGATGCGCCTTCGGATTCTTCGCGCCATTCTGGTGGCTTTTCCACGACACGCGGCCGATGGCTTTTTTCAGATCTTCCTTGCTGATGCCATGCTTGGCGCGATAACCGGCAGCGAGCTGAGCGAAGCCGGCCGGCGCGGAGCTGTAGGGCATCCAGATATCGTTGAGCGTGCCTTTGCCCAGCGTCGGCAAACCGCCATAGCCGGTGTCCTTGAGTTTTTCGACGCCGATCGCCAAAGCGATATCCACCGCACCCGAGGCCACGGCGTAAACCGCGCCACGCAGAGCTTCGGTGCCGGTGGCGCACATATTTTCGACGCGCGTAACCGGAATGCCTTCCAGCCGCAGCGCGGTGGCGGCGGGAATCGCCGAGTTGCCCAGAGAGCGCTCCAGTGCCGAGCCGAGCCAGACGGCTTCGATCTGTTTGCGCTCGATGCCAGCGTCGCTTAAAGCTTCGCTGAAGGATTCGTTCAGCAGATGCTCGTAACCAACGTCCCAGCGTTCGCCGAAATTCGAGCAGCCCATGCCGAGAATTGCGACCTTGTCCTTGATGCCTGTTGCCATGACTGTTCTCCGAAAGGGCGCGTCAGACCACTGGAACCGCTTTCCAGAAATAGCGATCGAAATGCCGCATCCGATCCTGCTCCTTGATGCGGAATGCGAATTCCAGCGGGGTGCCGACATCGATGCCCTGCGGCCCGACATCGACGATTTCCATCAGCACGCGCGCGCCGACTTCAAACTGCACCAAGCCGACATACAGCGGTGGCGCCGGCGTGTATTGCAGCCAGTCGGCGGTGTAGGTTTGAACTTTGGCGGGAACGTCCAGCAGCGAATAAGGCTTCTGCGTATTCAACGCGCCACAGTTGACGCAGGCCGGCATGCGCGGAAATTGAACCTGATGGCAACTGCTGCACTGGCCGCCGACAAAGCCGAGAATCTGGTCGGCGGATCGATAAAGCTGCGTCAGCGCGGTTTTGTTGTCGGTCTCCGCGCGCATGCCCCATTCGAGTTCGACATGACCATCGAACGCCAGCAGCTTGAGGTAAGCCGTTTCCTCGATGCGCTGCGCAATCGATCCGGCAAGACCACGGCGACCGGTTGCTGCTGCCGATTGAGTCATTTCAAAAGCGGCAATTTCGCCGCCTTGCGCAAACGATGCAATGAGGATGATGTCGCCGGGCTTGGCGCGTTCGAGCGCGGAGATCAACAGCAATATTGGCTGCGCTGTACCGGTATCACCGACCTGCGCCTGTAAATCCGGCAGCACTTGTTCGGGCGCGATCTGCAAAACCTTGGCGACGAGTTTGTCGGCCCCGGCACCGCCGCCGGACATGCCGAACCAGATCGTACGATCCGGCGCGAGATCAAGCCGCGACAGCAATCGCTTGGCCGCACCGGGAATCAGCTTGGAAACGCCTTCATCCCGAATCCAGCGCTCTTCCCAGCCATAGTCGAAACGCTCACCGGCCTTGCGAAAACTGTTGATGAACGGCACCGATAAGGTTTCAGCACCGAGAAATTTTGCAATCACATCCTCGCCAGTGCCGACCGTCACCGCGCCAGCGCCGCAGCCAAAGTTCATCTCCTGCGCGCTCGCCGGCTTGCCGGTGCGCTGCTCGGATGCGACGACCAGCACATCATCGCCGACAGCTCGGCACGCACCGATGACCGCGCTCAAGCCGGAACGGGTCGAGCCGCCGCAGTCATTGGCCGAACTTTCTGTGGGCAGACTCAAGGCGGCACCGACCACCATCGCGTTATTCAAATCCGCGTATGGCGCCGTCGTGCTGGCCAGTACGATTCCGGAAATGCCGCCGGACGATCCGCGCAGACAATCGTGGCCCGCCTCCACCGCCATCGTGATGACATCTTCGTCCCAGTTACAAATTGAGCGTTCGCCCTTGGCGAGACCTTTCAGCGAAGGATGCGACCATGCGTGCGCCGCGGCGATGGCCGAGCGCAACATGCGACGGCGTGGAATGTAGGCGCCGAAGGATTTGATGCCAGAAGTACTGCTGTTCGTCACGCTTCCTCCAAACCTTGAGAGCGAACTTTCCAGTCGCCAGAAAATTTCTTAATTTTTTATTGGTGTGCAAGCATACTATATTTTCTGTCGGCATAGCATACTATTTGCGCCGCCGAATTCTTAAACCGACCCATCAAAACCAGCGCGCATGAATACAACGATCAGGAGTTCCCGCGAAGGCCGCGTCGCCGTGGTCGAATTGAATCGACCGGAGGCGATGAATGCCGTCGACACCGTTCTTCGCCGCGAGTTACTGACGGCGCTGGACGAGGTCGCACGCGATCCGGATATCGGCGCGGTTGTGCTGTGCGGACAGGGCAAGGCTTTCTGTTCGGGCGCCGATTTGAAAGCCGCTGCAGCCAACCCCGATACCAGCGTGCGCCGCACCGCGCGCACCTTGTTGCACGATTTCCAGCCGATCCTCGAAACCATTACACGGCTGGATAAACCAGTGATCGCGGCGGTGAATGGTGCGGCGGTTGGCGTCGGCATGTCGCTGGTGCTCGCCTGCGATCTTGTGGTGATGGACCAGAACGCTTTTCTGATGTCTCCTTTCGTCAACATCGGCCTGATGCCTGATGGCGGTGCGGCCTGGTTTTTAACCCGCCGGCTGGGTTACGCGCGCGCTTTTGAACTGATGGCGGAAGGCGAGAAATTGCGCGCGGATCGTTGCCTCGAACTCGGCCTCGCCAATCGTGTGGTAGCGCCCGACACCCTGCGTGAAAATGCGCTGCAATGGGCCTCGAAACTGGCCGCGCAGGCGCCGCTGGCGCTGGCCTTGACCAAGCGGCTGGCACGGCTTTCGATGTCTGCGAATTTATCCGACAGCTTGACGCTGGAAGCGGAATTCCAGACCTTTCTGGCGAGCACGTCGGATGCGCGCGAGGCCATTGCTGCATTTGCGGAGAAGCGCACGCCGAACTTCAAGGGGAGTTGAGCGGCATCCAAAACAGAGGCGGCAAAGACTCACTAAAACTTCAAATCCAAACTGCGAAGTTATCTTTCGCTAATCAGAATGAAAGATGATTCGCAAGCTCAGTGGATGTTCTTGAAAAGTTCGCGGCCGATGATTTCGCGCATGACTTCAGAAGTACCGCCGGCGATCTTGCGAATCCTGGAATCGGCATACGCACGCGCAATCGGATATTCCCACATATAGCCGTAACCGCCGAAGAATTGCAGGCATTCATCGACCACCTTGCATTGCAACTCCGTGCATAGCAGCTTGGCCGCAGCGGCATCCACCGCACTCAATTCTTTCTTCAGATGTAGTTCGATGCAGCGATCGACGAACACCCGTTGAGCGAGCGCCATCGCGTGCAGTTCGGCAATCTTGAAGCGCGTGTTCTGGAAGTCGCTGATCGATTGCCCAAACGCCTTGCGTTCCTGGGTGTAGTCGATGGTCCATTGCAGCGCCGCCTCGACCAAGGCGATCGCAGAGACCGCAATCGATAAACGCTCTTCGGCAAGTTTGCTCATCGCCATGCCGAACGCGCCGCCTTCCTTGCCAAGCAGGTTCGATACCGGAACCCGCACCTCATCGAAAAAAAGCTCGGAAGTGTCCTGCGCCTTCAGGCCGATCTTTTTGAGATTGCGGCCACGACGGAAACCGGGGCGATCCGTTTCCACCAGAATGAAACTCATGCCTTTAGCGCCGGCGTTCGGATCGGTCTTGCAGGCCAGTACGATCACATCACACAGCTGGCCGTTCGAGATATAAACCTTCTGACCGCTGATGACATATTCATCGCCATCGCGCACCGCGCGCGTGCGGATCGCCTTGAGATCGCTGCCGGCGGAAGGTTCAGTCAAACCCAGCGCGCCAACCACCTCGCCCGCCGCCATTTTCGGCAGCCAGCGCTGCTTCTGCGCTTCGGTACCGAAGGCGTAAATGTAGGTCGCCACCATATCGGAATGCACCGAAAATCCCGGGCCGGTAGCGCCGGCTTTGGAAAGCTCTTCGATGATGACGACGTTAAACAAAAAATCCGCGCCGTAGCCGCCATATTCTTCCGGCAGATTGGGGCAGAGCAAACCCGCCGCGCCGGCCTTCGGCCAGAGCGCGCGATCAACCAGGCCAGCGTCTTCCCAGCTTTCATGATACGGCGTGATTTCCTTTTCGATGAAGCGCCGTATCGCATCACGAAATTGTTCGTGCTCGGGTGAAAACAGGTTTCGCTGAATCATGGATGCGCCGAAAATCTTCGAGTGGCCGAGTTTTGATTATACCAATTAGTATGCTAGCTAACTACTTCGGTAGCGTCATGAAGCCCGCAAAAACGGACCGATCCTCAGATGAAGGCGGCATTCCGGTCGAGTCGAAAAATATCGATATGGCAGCATCAGGCTGAGGTCATATTCCTGCTGCCTGCTGCCGTTTTATCGCGCGCAGCATCGAAATGGACATGGCCAATACCCAGGTTCCGAAGATCACGAACGGGCACCAGAACACGAAGAAACCATTCCAGGAAAACGGCCCCGTTTTCGGGATGAAGGCAATCGCGCCGAGTTCAAACATGAAGGCTGCCCAGGCAGTGAAATAACCCATCCAGCGCGGGAACGGAGAATCCGGATCGATCTTCTGCGTGAGGCTGATGTAGACGATGGCGACCATCTGGAAAATATAGAACTGGTCGGTCGTCACCAAAGTCAGCATGCCGATTTCGTGCATCAGCGCAGTCACATCGGCGAGGCGCGACGGATTGAATGCAGCGATCCCCCAGAACATCGGCGGCAATACCAGAAAGATCGACATTAAAATTCCACCCGCGAATTGCAGGATGGACCATACCGGTACGCCTTTTTCGAGCCGCGACATCTGCACCGAAACCACCACCGAGAAGGGCACCATGAACGCGCTGGTCCATGAGGCGATCATTGCGCCGACGCGAATCTTGAAGCCGTTCTCGGTATAGAACGCCATTACTTCGTTGGGAGTCAGCGTTGCCGCTGGCGGCGGCACCATCCCGCATAAACTCCACAATACCAAGCCGTAAATAATCATCGTGATCAATCCCCACCAGATCATGATGTTTTGGGCGCGTGCGGACATTTTTCTCACTCCTTATAAATGTTCTTGAAATGGTATCGAGCCTAGTTTTTACTGGCTTTCAGACGAATCTTCTAATCGGGTTAAAACGGATTGTTCAACGGTCGCGGCATCATCACGCCAGGACCAGGACATTGATCTTCGTGCGGCCCATAGGCGCACAGCCCGTTGATCATGTAGGAAGGATAACCCTGCGGAAATGGATCGGAATGCGTGGCGAACCACTGCATCGGAATCGTGAACACGAAGATCATGCTGAGATGCACATAGGCAAACAGTGCGAGGAATTTCACGCCTTGCCGCGCTGCCGGGCGGACCTTCAGCTTGTCGATACCCTGCTCGACAAAAGTCTGGCCGCGGTCGTCTCGGTACAGCAGCAGTACGAGTGTCGCACCAATCAGTCCGCCGCCGTAAAAAATGCCTTCGCTCATCGGGAACTGATAGGTCTGACCGGCGAACAACGTCATCGCGCGGATGCCGCCGGGATAAGCGTAAACGCCGGTGCGCAGCAGCAGCGATTCAAACATCGTATCCAGCGCGATCAGGATCAAAATGCCGAGTGTGGCCAGCCCGAACTTGCTGATCGCGGGCCAGCGTTCCTTGATCTTGTTCAGCACCATCAATACCGGGAAGCACAGCGAGTAGCCGATGATGGTGTAGCCGACGATGATCAGTAGCAGTGGCTCCGGCAGATTGTTACCGTGCGGGCTGGTCCAGCCCGGCGTCGAACCCAAGGTCCAGGTGCCCAGATTCACCATGTACGAGTTGTACAGCACGGTGGCCGAGGTGTAATTCATCATCGGATCTTGAAAGAACAGGGTCAGCCAGCAGACGTAAAGCATGCCGGTGGTAGTCATTTTGCCTTCGCGTATCCACGGGCGGATGACGAAGCCAGTGAAGAATGCAATGCCCATCAGCATTGCAATAATTTGCACCCAGAAGATGAATTGCCTTGAGGCTTCCGGTAGTGGATCAGGGCCGGGGTTGGTCGGCACCGCGTTGCCGGAGAGGAACCAGCGCGCGAACACATAAACAATGAAGATGAGGATTGCCGCACCGATCCAGGCCCAGCGCACAACCGCAGGCGTCGCTGGCTGAAGCAAGGGAGTCGCAATCGGGCGCCGCTCATTTTGCACTGCTGACATCATCCTTCTCCAGTAAACCTGCCAATCGATCCAGAACTACCCAGCCAGATTGAGTTGCGCTGCTCCCGATCGAAAATGGCGATCAGGGTTTTGCCGTGGCCACCGAAACGATCCGGCCAATCCGTTCGGCCATCGCCGCACCGCTGCTGACGGCGGCTTCCATCCCCATCGACAGGAAATCGCCGCCAATTTGCACGCGCGAATTCAGATCCAGATCAGCTTCGTAATCGGCAATCTGACGATAGAGCCCGACCGAACTCTTGATGATTGCGTAAGGCCAGCGCTGCACCACGAACGACTCCACGTCGGCACTGAGATCACCGATGAACGGTTTCGCCATTTCCATTACCGATGCGAGTATCTGCGCATCCGGCGCTGCAAAATTTTCGGCGCACCAGGAATCGCGCAGATAGAACGTCACCAAGCCTTTACCTTCTGGCGCGCGGCCTGGCGCTTTCAAGTGATCCATGACGATCGTCGTCAGCACCGGCTGCTCGCTTTCCGGCGGCAGGATGATCGTCTCAGTAATATCCGGCCGACGCCGTAAACCGACATGCAGATTGACGCTTACCAGCGACTTGCACTGCTTGAGAAACTGCTGCTGCCGAACGCTTAAATTCGGCGCCAGCACACTCAACTGCGGCGGCGGCAAGCCGAGAATGCAGGCATCGAAAGTTCGACTGAATTCGCCCTGTGCGCATCGGCCTTTGATCTCCACTTGATTGCCGATCGGTTTGATGTCGATGATTTCCGCACCCAGTTCAACCGGCACTCGCTGCGCCAAAGTTTCGGCCAGAAAATTGATGCCCTGATCGAACGCATAAATGAACGGCGCCGCATATTGGCGCAGCATCCACAGCAACTCGCCGGCCGGTGCGCACGCAGTGGAATTGAGCGTATTGCCGCGGATTACCGGCCCGGCGATGTATTCATTCGCTTCTTCGCCGAACTCACGCCGCACAAAATCGGCAACGGTTTCCTGGTCCCACTCGGCCAGCGCAGCCAGCGATTGATAATTCGATTTTTTCCAGGTCCGCATCATCGGGCCTAGCAATTTCAGCAATCGAAGTTTGGTGCCCAGCGAAATCAGTTGGATACCGATCAAGCTGCGCAATGGCCGGCTGATATCCAGATGATGCATCTTGCCGCCGCGCGGAATGCCGATGATCGGGTTTACCCGGTGCAGATGTTTTTCAATGCCGAGTTCCTCAACCAGCGAGCAGATATTGGTATAGGTCGGCAGCAGCGTAATCGCACCGGTGTCGAACACAAAACCATCTTTACGGATCGACAAAGTACGACCGCCGATGAGCTGGCTTTTTTCAAAGACCGTAACCGCGAACCCCATTCGTTGCAGCTTCCAAGCCGCCGTCAGCCCGGTGAGGCCAGCGCCGACGATGGCGATATGCGGAGCACTTTTTTCGCTGCCGAAATTTTTGGCTGGCAACGAGCTCGCATCGTCGGTTGGCAGATTCGCAGCCGCTGAGGCGCGGCCACTCATTTCGAGCGGCCGCTTGTCTGAGCTGAAGCTGTCATTTTTAAGGCGCGGTTTTTATGGCGCAGCCGAATCTGCTGGCGGCGTTTGTACCGGCGCAGCATCGATCACACCGGTCGGCACCGAAACCCCGCTCGCAGCTTCGCCATTACTCGCCGTGATCCGCAGTTCGGTGCGGCGATTCAATGCGCGGCCTTCGTCGGTGTCGTTGCTGGCGATCGGCTGGGTCTTGCCGTAGCCGACTGCAGTCATGCGGTCGCCATCGACACCATGTTCCATCAGATAACTGCGCACCGATTCGGCTCGACG
>CAJCJH010000119.1 GCA_903970615.1 Rhodospirillales bacterium | reverse complement strand
GCCGACGCACGCACTTTGGTGATTCAGCCCGGCCGCGCCTGGCGCGCGCATCGGCCCGGTCAGTTCGTCAGCATCGGGGTGGATATTGACGGCGTTCGCCATACGCGCTGCTACTCGATTTCCTCAGCACCTGCAGGCAACCACGGCCGTTTCAGCATTACCGTGAAAGCGGTGGATGGCGGCCGCGTATCGAACTATCTGGTGCGTCAATTGCGCATCGGCGAAATGGTTTATCTGAGCCCGGCCGATGGCGAATTCGTGCTGCCGGAGATCACATCCAAGCCCTTGCTGTTCATCACGGCGGGCAGCGGTATTACGCCGGTGATGAGTATGCTGCGCAGCTTGGCGGCGCGTGATTTGATGGTCGATACAGTGCTGATTCACTACGCGCCGAGCCGCGCCGACATCATTTTTCATGATGAACTGCAAGAACTCGCGCAGCGCTTTCCGGATCAGTTGAAGATTCATTGGGCGACGACGCGCGAAGCTGACGATGCGCCATTGCAGGGACATTTCAATAGTGAACACCTGGAAAAAGTGTGCCCGGATTGGCAGTCAAGAAGCGCTTTCGCCTGTGGTCCGCGCGGCTTGCTGGCGAGCTTGGAATCCACTTGGACCGCAGCGGGCTGCGCTGAGCTTTTGCAGATCGAGCGCTTTCAGGCGGTGCTGGCGCCGGTGAATGCAGGCGCAGTCGGCGGCGAAGTGCGCTTCAGCGTCAGCGGCCGGCTGGTGCAGGCCGATGGTGCCAAGCCGCTGCTGGAAGTGGCCGAGAGCGCGGGGCTGGCGCCGGCGCATGGTTGCCGCATGGGGATTTGCCACGGCTGCACAGTGAAACTGAAATCCGGCTCGGTGCGCGATCTGCGCAACGGGCAGTTGCATAGCGACGCCGGCGAGCGTGTGCAGATTTGCGTCTGCGCGGCCGCCGGAGATATCGAAATCGAACTTTAAGGAGACGCGAAATGAGCCGTTCCCAAGCCATCAACACGCTGCCGAAAGCGCTGCGTCAATCTGTACAAGCAAGCACGCGAAAAGCACCCTCAAAATTGAATATAAAAACGGCAGCCGAAGCGCTTGCGCCGAACGATCTGCGCACGCGCCTTTCGGATACCGATGCGGAAGCCTTTGGCCGTGCGCTGGACCGGATTCGTGAACAAGTGATCGCCAGCCGCGGCGCGAAAGATGCAAGTTATATTCGCCGCATCATCAAGCTTCAGCGCGGACTCGATCTCGGCGGTCGCGCGCTGATTTATGCCGGTATCGTTGCGCCGCCCGCCTGGATTGCCGGCGTGCTCGCGCTTGGCAGCGCGAAGATTCTGGAGAACATGGAAATCGGCCATAACGTGATGCACGGCCAGTGGGATTGGATGCGAGACCCAGCGATTCATTCCTCGACCTGGGAGTGGGACAACACCTGCCCTGCCGATCAATGGAAGAACACGCACAACGTCGAGCATCACACCTGGACCAACGTACTGGGCAAGGACCGCGATGTCGGCTACGGCGTGTTGCGCATGAGCACGAAGCAGAAATGGCATCCGTATTACCTGCTGAATCCGGTGATGAATACGCTGCTGGCGATCTTCTTTCAGTGGGGCGTGGCGCTGCACGATTCGGAGCTGGATCAGTTGCGCAAAACCGGCACGCTCAAGCCCGAATCGCGCGCCAAGCTGAAAGGCATGTGGCGCAAGGCGCGCAAGCAGGTGTTGAAGGATTACGTACTGTTTCCAGCGCTGGCGGGGCCGTTCTTTTTGCCGGTGCTGGCGGGCAATGCGCTGGCGAATCTGATGCGCAATCTATGGTCGTACATGATTATTTTCTGCGGCCATTTTCCCAACGGCGCGGAAGTGTTCACCGAAGCGGAAATCGTCGGCGAGACCCGTGGACGCTGGTATCTGCGTCAGTTGCTCGGTTCCTGCGACATCGAAGGCGGCAAGCTGATGCACCTGATGAGCGGCAATCTGAGTTTTCAGATCGAACACCACTTGTTCCCGGATTTGCCGAGCAATCGCTACGCCGAAATCGCGCCGAAAGTGCGCGCGCTGTGCCAGCAGTATGGCCTGCCTTACAACAGCGGCTCGCTCGCAAAACAGTTTGGATCCGTGATCGGCACGGTGTTCAAGCTGGCCTTGCCGGACATGAGCCAGCTGCGCGGTAAGCTGGCCGCGTTCGGATGATGTGAATCGCCGGCTGAACGCAGGATTGGCCCGTTAAAGACGAAGCCCGCACGCGGCGGGCTTCGTTCAAGGCTTCAGCTGTATTTTCAAGCCACTGACAACGGGTTGAAATTTAAGCCGCCTGCTTGTTGCTGATCGCTTCTTCCAGCATTTTTTTCAGCTCGCCGGATTGATGCAGGTCGAGCGTGATGTCGCAGCCGCCGACCAGTTCGCCTTTCACATACAGCTGCGGGAAGGTTGGCCAGTTGGCGTATTTGGGCAGCGCGCGGTAAATCTCTTCGTCAGCGTAAATATTGATGTAAGCGTATTCCACGCCGCAGGCATTCAGCGCCTGAGTCGTGCGCGCGGAAAAGCCGCACTGCGGGAAATCCGGCGTACCCTTCATGAACAGAATGATGGGATTCTGCGTGACCAGCTGCTTGATGCGTTCGAGCGTATCCATAATCAATTTCAGGTTTTCGAACGGGTGGGCTTTTAGTTTATCACTCTCGTTCCCGTGCGATAGATGGCGGGTGGAATTTTGTATAACTTTACCGGTCGGAGATGTCGATAGACGTCAGCCAGAAAAAGTGCTGGTTTCCGTCGACTCTCTATTGAAATTGCGCGCCTGCTGTCCTATGGTGCCTTCCGAAAATACGATTAAACCGCTTGGAGATTGAGCTCATGGCTTTCACCCTTCCCGAATTGCCTTACGCGCGCGAAGCACTTGAACCGCACATGTCGCGTGAAACACTGGAATTTCATTACGGCAAGCATCACAAGACCTACGTCGATACCACGAACAAGTTGATCGCCGGCACGGAGCTTGCGGACTTGCCGCTCGAGCAAATCGTGACCTCGACTTCGGCCAAGCCGGAGC
>CAJCJH010000118.1 GCA_903970615.1 Rhodospirillales bacterium | reverse complement strand
GACGTGCAGGCCGTGCGGCGCGATTTTCCGATCCTGCGCGAGCGCGTCAACGGCCGGCCGCTGGTCTGGTTCGATAACGCCGCGACCACGCAGAAGCCTCAGGCGGTGATCGATCGCCTCGCGCATTTTTACGCACACGAGAATTCCAACATCCATCGCGCAGCGCACGAACTCGCGGCGCGTGCGACCGATGCCTACGAGGCCGCTCGCCAGAAAGTTGCACGCTTCATTGGTGCGAGTTCAGTCGAGGAAATCATCTTCGTGCGCGGTGCCACGGAAGGCGTGAATCTGGTCGCGCAAGCCTGGGGCAAGCACAACATTCTGGCGGGCGACGAAATCATCGTCAGCCATCTGGAGCATCACGCCAACATTGTTCCGTGGCAGATGCTGGCGGCCGAAAAAGGCGCGAAACTGCGCGTGATCCCGGTCGACAATACCGGCCAGGTGCGGCTCGACGAATACCAGAAACTGCTGAACGATCGCACCAAGATCGTCGCAGTGACACAAGTCTCCAACGCGCTCGGCACCATCGTGCCAGTGAAGGACATCATCGAACTCGGGCATCGCGCGGGCGCGAAAGTGTTGATCGACGGCGCGCAATCCGTTTCGCACCTGCGCGTCAACGTGCGCGCGCTCGATGCCGATTTCTTCGTCTTCTCCGGCCACAAGATTTTCGGCCCCACCGGTATCGGCGTGGTTTACGGCAAGCGCGAAATTCTCGAACACATGCAGCCGTATCAGGGCGGCGGCAACATGATCGCCGACGTCACCTTCGAGCAGACCCAATACAACGGCCCGCCCGCGCGCTTCGAAGCCGGCACCGGCAATATCGCCGACGCGGTGGGGCTCGGTGCGGCGCTGGATTACGTCGATCGCATCGGCCTCGAAAACATTGCGCGCTACGAACACGATCTGCTGGTGTACGGACTGGCCGAATTGAAGACCGTGCCCGGCCTGCACCTGATCGGCACCGCCGCCGAGCGCACCAGCGTGATGTCGTTCGTGCTCGATGGTTTCAGCAACGACGAAGTCGGCAAGGCGCTCAACGAAGAAGGCATCGCGGTGCGCACCGGGCATCATTGCGCGCAGCCGATCCTGCGTCGCTTCGGCCAGGAATCGACGGTGCGGCCGAGTATCGCGTTCTACAACACGTATGAAGAAATCGACCTGATGGTGAGCAAGCTGAAGCGCTTGGTCGCCAGCCGGCGCGGCGGTTTGTGAGCGCAAGCGTTTTCTTCAGTTGATCCAAGGCTGAGCGTTATCGCCTTTGCTTTTTCGACGCGATCGATATCATCGCCGGCATGAGAATCGGTATCGATCTGGGCGGCACCAAAATCGAAGGTATCGTGCTGCGCGGCGAGCAAGCGGTGTTGTTGCGCCAGCGCATTGCAACGCCGACGGGCGATTACGAGGCAACGCTTGCGGCGGTCGTCGCGCTGATTTCTGAACTCGAAAATGCGGTGGGTGCTTCGCCGCTGGCGGTTGGCCTCGGGCATCCTGGATCGTTATCGCCAGCCACCCAAAAAATCCAGAACGCCAATTCCACCTGCCTGAACGCGCGTGCGCTGGGCGAGGATTTGCAGGCCTTGCTCGGCCGCGAAATCCGCATGGCGAACGATGCCAATTGTCTGGCCTTGTCCGAAGCGTTCGACGGTGCGGCGGCTGGCGTTGCGACCGCGTTCGCGGTGATTCTCGGCACCGGGGTTGGCGGCGGTATCCTCGTCAATGGCCAAACTATCATCGGCGCCAACGCGATCGCCGGCGAATGGGGCCACAACCCTTTGCCGTGGGTACGGCCGGAATGGGACGAAGTGCCAGGGCCGCGCTGCTGGTGCGGCCGTCATGGCTGCATCGAAACCTGGCTGTCGGGTGTTGGCTTGGCGCAGGATCATCTGCGCGCGACGCATCAGGCGCTTAACGGCGAGCAGATTGTCGCCGCTGCTGAAGCCGGTGATTCTGCGGCGCAGGCAACATTAGCGCGATTTGAGGATCGTCTGGCACGCGCGCTCGCGCACGTCATCAATCTGCTCGATCCGGCGGTGATCGTACTTGGCGGCGGGCTATCCCGGATTGCGCGTCTTTACCGGCATGTGCCGGCGCTGTGGGACGACTGGATTTTCTCGAACCGCGTCGCCACGCGATTGCTGCCCGCACAACATGGCGATAGCAGCGGCGTGCTGGGTGCCGCGCGCCTGTGGCCCGAATCAGCGCAGGTTCCCCACGCTTGACCGAGTAGTCAAGGCGGCTGTTGCAAAGCTTTACCCGCGGCTGCGCAAGTGGTTCGTATTCGGGCGATGGACGGCCGCATAGAATAGGCTTCGAGTCTCGTTTGCGGATGGACGTTTATGTCGAACCCCAATTCAACACTGGCCTTGCTAATGCGCCCGCTCGCCCGGCGCGCGCCGCGTTTCGCCGTCATCGTGCTGCTGGCGTCGATCGCGCTGGCCGGCTGCAACAAGGATTACACCGCATTCGCCTTGACCAGCACCGGCAACATCATCGAATTCGCCACCAACAAGCCGTCCGATCTCAATAATCAGGTCACCGTGACCGGACTTACCGGCTCGGAAACATTGGTACAGATTGCGTATTCGCCGAATGGCCCGCTGACGTCTTCGGACACCTCGGTGCTGTACGCCGTCACCAGCAGCAATGAGCTGTGCCAGGTCGATCCGTTGGGCGGCGTCGTCAGCAGTTGTTTTACTGCGTTCACCACGGATGTGCTGTCGAATGTCGCGGCCAGTTTCGATCCCGTCAGCGGCTACCTGCGGATCATCGCCAACGACTCCTCGTCGTCGACCGGGCGCGTCAACATTTTGATTGACCCCAGCACCGGCCAGCTGGCGAGCGGCCAGCCGATTTCGTACGACCTCGGCTATTCGGACGGCACCAGCGGCACGCCGCAGATCAACGCGCTGGCTTATAACAACGCGATTGAAGGCGCAGACAGTTCCACCCTTTATGCGCTGGATGTGAACAGTCAAAAGCTCGATCGCATCGGCGATACCAACGCCACCAGTACCACCAGCGTTAGCGAAGGCGACGTTTATAGCATCGGCACAGTCGGGACCAGTTTTACATCGAGTATCGGTTTCGCCATTGCGCCGCAGGATGGCACCGCGTATGCCGCCTTAGGCGGCGCCGCCAGCCTTTATACGATCGACCTCAGCAGCGGCTTGGCGACGCTGGTCGGCGCGATCGACACCGCCAATTTCACCGTGATCTCGCTGGTGATTTCGCCGCAGTAAGCGAATCTGCGGCACTGCGGCTTCCGCCCGCGCCTGCGTTAAGATTCCTGCCTGCCGTTCGCAACCCGCACGGGCCACCTATCCGGAATCTGCGCTTGACTCCAATTCGCTATCGCATCGCGGCAGCCGAGCCGCACGCGCATCTGTTCGACGTTCGCTGCGACCTCGACTCGCCCGCCGCCAGCCAGATTTTCAGCTTGCCGTCGTGGATTCGCGGCAGCTATCTGGTGCGCGATTTCGCCAAGCATGTCGTCAGCCTGCGCGCGGAATCGCAGGGCCGCGAGCTGGCGATCGAGCGCATCGACAAACGCAGTTTCAAAGTCGCCAGCAACGGTGCGCCGTTGACGCTGCACTATCGCATTTATGCCTTCGATGCCTCGGTGCGCAAAGCCTGGCTCGATGCACGTCGCGGATTCTTCAACGCCAGTTCCTTGTGTTATTGCCCGCAGGGTTTCGAGGCGGGCGAATTCGAGATCGAAGTGCTGCGGCCCGACACCGCGATTTGTCCGCGCTGGAAACTCGCAACCACGCTCGATGCCATCGAGATCGACGCCGACGGCTTCGGCCGCTATCGCGCGAGCAGCTATGAGGAATTGATCGACAACCCGGTCGAAATGGCGGATTTCCAGCGTATCGATTTCGAGGTCGACGGCATTCCGCACGCCTTCATTTTTTCCGGCCGCTGCGAAGTGGACGCGCCACGTTTGGCTGCCGATGTCGCGCGCGTCTGTCATGCGCAGCGCGAAATGTTCGGCCAGCAGCCGGATGCCGCAAGTGGTCTCGATCGTTATTTATTCCTGACGCAGGTCACCGCCAATGGCTACGGCGGCCTCGAACATCGCCGCTGCACGGCCTTGGTGACCGCGCGCGATGCGCTGCCAAAACCGTCGCAGACAGGCTTGCGCAAAGGCTATCGCGGCTTTCTGGGCTTGGTCAGCCACGAATATTTTCATCTGTGGAATGTGAAGCGCATCACGCCCGCGCCGTTCGCCGAATCCGACCTGCGCACGGAAGCTTACTCGCGCGATTTGTGGGCGTATGAAGGCGTGACTTCGTATTACGACGACCTCATGCTGCTGCGCGCCGACGTGCTCGATGCGCCGGCCTATCTCGATCTGCTCGCCGAAAACGCAACACGTCTTTCTCGCGCGCCGGGCCGGCTGGTGCAAACGCTCGCCGATGCCAGTTTCGAGGCCTGGATCAAGTATTACCAGCCGGATGAAAACACGCCGAATCAGGCGGTGAATTATTACGTCAAGGGCGCGCTCGCAGCCTTGTGCGTGGATTTGAAATTACGGCGCGATTCCGCGATTACGCTCGACGTTGTGATGCGCGCGCTGTGGCAGCGCTACGGCCGCGTCGATCGGCCGGTGCCGGAAAGCGGCCTGGAAATGCTGGCGGCGGAACTTTCCGGTCTCGATCTGCGTACGTTCTTCGATCAACTGTTGCGCTCGACTGAAGAATTGCCGCTGGTCGAATTGCTCGCCGATTTCGGCGTGATCGCGCAACCGCGTCCCGCGCAAAATGCCGGCGATGTCGGCGGCCGCGTGACCGGCAAAATCGAAGCACCGGTCAGCCTGGGCCTGAGCCTGCGCGCGGCCGATACCACCATCGCGCAAGTCATGTCCAATTCTCCGGCGATGCAGGCAGGTCTCGCTGCCGGTGACGTGCTGGTCGCAGTCGATGGCCTGCGCGTCACCGCCGCCAACTGGAGTAAAACGCTGGAAACACTGGCATCCACACGAACCGTCGAAGTTTATTTCTTCCGCGGCGATGAACTGCTCAGCACGCGGATGACGCCGCAAGCCGCACCGCCGGATACCTGGGCGCTGACGCTCTCGGAAGCTGTCGATGATGCCGTGCTGACGCGCCGTCGCAGCTGGCTCGGCATCTAGCGCTGCGAACCTCCAGGCATGATCGAAATCGGAATCAAGCTGATCGCCGCCTACTTCGTCGGCGGCATCATGGGTGGCGACATCATGCGGCGTTTGCGCGGTGGCGGCGATCTGCGCAACGAAGGTTCCGGCAATGTCGGCGCCACCAACGCCTTGCGTGCACGCGGCGGCAGCTTCGCGCTCGGCGTGCTGGCGATCGATATCGGCAAAGGCATTTTTGCAGCACTCGTCATCCCGCTTATAACTTGGCCTTCTGCCTGGCACTTGCTCGGCGCCAGTAGCCTGACGATCACCGAACTCAAAACCGCGCTCCCATACGGTTGCGGTTTTACTGCGACGCTCGGCCATTGTTTTCCGTTCCTGCTCCACTTCCGCGGCGGTAAAGGTGTCGCCACCGCCGCCGGTGTTTTCGGTGCGCTGCTGCCCGCCGCATTGCCGTGGATGATCGGCATTTTCGTGCTGACGATCCTGCTCACCGGCTGGGTCGCCGTGGCATCGATGCTCGCCGCGCTCGCGGCCTTGTTGTACGTCGTAATAGCCGGTGCGGGTCTCAATTCCACGATGGGGTTTTTCGCTGCCGCGATGAGCCTGCTGATCATCTTCAAGCATCGCTCCAACATCGCCAACCTGATGTCCGGCAAGGAGCACGCTTTTGAAAAAGCGCGTGTGCTGGGCCGCCTGTTCGATCGGTGGACCGACCGATGGCGCGGCCGCTGAGCGATCAGGAATTACTGCCGCTGGCCGATGTGCTGGCCGCGGGCGAATGGTGCTCCGGCGAAGCACTGGCCGCCGCCGCCGGCATCAGCCGCGCCGCACTCGCCAAGCGCATCGCGCATCTGCGCGCCTGGGGCCTCGATGTCGAAACCAAAGCCGGTCTCGGCTATCGTCTTCAAAATCCGCTGTCGCGTCTGGATGCCAATAAAATCAGGACTTCACTGGCAGAAAACTCAAAAAAAAATCTGCGAAAGCTCGACGTTGAACTGCGCACGGATTCCACCAATCAGCGTCTGCTGGAAGCAAGTTTCGCGGACGATCCGCAGATGCTGTTCGCGGAAATGCAAAGCGCGGGACGCGGTCGTCGCGGCCGGGTCTGGCGATCGCCTTTCGGCGCCAATCTTTATGGTTCGCTGGCGTGGTCGTTTGCCTCGTGGCCGCCGCAGCTTGGCACCTTGCCGCTGGCTGTGGGTGTTGCTTGCGCACGCGCCATGCGCATGCTCGGCGTTTCGGATGTGCGCCTGAAATGGCCGAACGATCTGCGCGTCGGCACTGCAAAACTTGGCGGAATTCTGATCGAACATCGCGGCGAAGCCGGTGGCCCTTGCCGTGTGGTCATCGGCATTGGCCTGAATATTTCGATGACGCAGCAGCAGGCCGGCACGCTCGATCAAGCCTGGACTTCACTCGCGCAATGCTGCGAGGTGGCCGGCATCGCAACGCCTGCGCGCAATCACGTCGCCAGCGTGCTGGTGGATGCACTGATCGCCGCCTTGCTGGAATTTGAAATCGGCGGCTTCAGCACTTTCCTCGAAGACTGGGAAGCACTTGATGCTGCGGCGGGACAAGCGGTGCGCGTGACCATCGGCGCTGCCGATGCGATCGAAGGCATCGCGCGCGGCATCGATGCCGACGGCGCCTTGATCGTCGAACACGCAGGCCAAAAACATCATTTGCACGCGGGCGAAGTGAGCCTGCGTATCACCGGCAGCGCGCCGTGAAACGCCTGCTCATCGACATCGGTAACAGTCGCCTGAAGTGGGCGATGGCCGAGAATGCACAGATGGTTTGTGGCGACGCGCATTTGCACCACGGCGATCCGGCTGCCGTGTTCGAGCGGGTTGCCGCGCAGTTGCCGGAAATGCCGAATGAAGTCTGGTTCGCAAATGTCGCGGGCGATGCGGCCGCGGCGCAGATCAAGAGCGCGGTCAATCAGCGCTGGAAATTCGACGCGCATCAAGCGCAAGTAATAGGCGGACAAGGCGGTTTGCAACTGGCTTATGCAACGCCGCAACGTCTCGGCATCGACCGCTGGCTGATGATGCAAGCGCTGTGGATGCAATATCGACGGGCGTTTGTCGTCGTCAGCGCCGGTACCGCGCTGACGTTTGATGCGGTGGACGCAAACGGAAAACACCTCGGTGGCGTTATCGCGCCCGGCCTCATCACCATGCAAGCCGCCGTGCTCGGTGCCACCCGTTTTGAAGCCGCTGGGCCAAGCCCAAATTACATCGCCGGCCTCGGCGCAGACACCGAAAGCTGCGTGCGACAAGGCGCGCTGCACGCCTGCGCCGGTCTGGTCGATCGCCTCGCCTCGCGCCATGCACCCGCCGAAACCTTGGCCGTCATCAGTGGCGGCGACGCCCAAGTGCTTGCATCTCATCTCGAAAGAAAATGGCACCACCGCACCGATCTGGTGCTCGAAGGCTTGCTGGCGCTCAGCGCGCAGTCCCCATAAACTGCGCACCAAGCCGGCTTAGCTCAGTTGGTAGAGCACCTGATTTGTAATCAGGGGGTCGTAGGTTCGAATCCTATAGCCGGCACCAATTAAATCAGCAACTTAGGCACTCATTCTTCAGGGAAGCAACAAGTAATAATAATCAAGGCTCCCTGAAGGCTCCCCTAAAAAATGTCGAAACGAGCGAAAAAATCATTCATCTCGCGTGATGAGATGTTGGCCAAGCTAGAGAAATGGCCTCGCCTGAAACTTGTCTCTTCGGACGACATTGCGTTTCTCTTCGACCTTACCGAGGACGGTTTGAAGAAGATGAGGGATGCGGGGCGCGGCCCAAGATTCCACAAAGATGCGACTGCCGAAGCTAGCGGTGTCAAGTACCCTGCTGGCGAAGTCCTTAAATACCTTGAGGACAACCTGTTCAGCAGCACCAGGGAATATGCAGCCGCCAATCAGGCGTGGAAGGAGAAGAACGATCTGGCCAGGGCAAAGGGTGATCCTCGGCCTGCCCTCTCCACCTTCTCCGCTTTTGTACAGGAAGCCCACGCAGATCACGAGTGGCCATTCTTGGTCAAAGGTAAGCAGGTGAGTGACTTCTTTGAGGCCGTTGACCAAGACGACACAAGCACTGGTAGAAGAGTTTGGCTGACACTCCAGGAATACCTTTCCGGTCGTATGGCCGACGCCACCGAAAAAATGTTGAAGGCGCAGAAGAAGGCGCCATCAGCCGATACAGCCGCTGGCCCACAAAAGCCGAATAAAGGGCGTATTTAACCGCCTTTCCTGTTTCTGCCTCAATGCCGGCAAGCACGGGGCACTTCTCTTGTTCCTTCGCGTCCGATCCATTCCCATTTTGGTTTCCAAAGAGGGGTTCCCGAAATCTCTTGATGAGTGTGAACCGGCAAGTTTGCCTATTTGAAAT
>CAJCJH010000117.1 GCA_903970615.1 Rhodospirillales bacterium | reverse complement strand
CCGCCGGGCTCGCGCGTCGCCACCACGCGGCGGCCCTGCGATTGCAGCCATTTGACGATGTTGCGCGCGTGCGTGCTCTTACCGGCGCCCTCGCCGCCTTCCAGCACTATCAGGCGTCCGCGCGATTCGGCGGACGTCGTCACCGGCTTGGAATGGGTCATCCTCAACGCGCTCCCGGAACATATCGATGCACTGCGGCATTGTGCTCCGCCAGCGTATCCGAGAATTGATGCGTGCCGTCGCCACGCGAGACGAAATACAGCGCCTGACCATCGTCCGGATGCAGTGCGGCATGAATCGAATCGCGCCCCGGCAGGCAGATTGGCGTGGGCGGCAAACCGGCGCGCAGGTAAGTGTTATACGGCGTATCGGTTTGCAGATCGCGCGTATGAATGCTGCCGTCGTAAGCTTCGCCGAGGCCGTAGATCACTGCGGGATCGGTCTGCAGACGCATGCCCATTTGCAGGCGCCGCACGAACACGCCGGCGATCATCGCGCGCTCGGCCGGCGCGGCGGTTTCCTTTTCGATGATCGACGCCATCACCAGCGCGCGCTGTGGCGAATCGTAGGGCAGATTCGCCGCACGCGAAGACCATTCCGCAGCGAGAATTTTTTCGAGGGCCGTGTTGGCTTGCCGCAACAAGGTGATATCGGCAGTGTTTTTCGGAAAGCGATAGGTGTCCGGAAAAAACTGGCCTTCGGCGCTGAGTTCCGGCTTGCCGAGTGCGCGCATCACCTCGGCGGCATTCGCAGCGGCCAGCGTGTGCTGCACATTTAGGTCATTCTGAATCGTCTGCCAGGCCTGCGCGAATCGCCAGCCTTCAATCAATCGCAATTCATGCAGGATGACTTTGCCGGATTTCAGCAGACTCAATATTTCCAGCGGTGTGGCACCCACTTCCAGCGGGTATTCGCCGGCGCGGATGAGCGCAGTCGCACGGCTGAAGCGCGCATAAATCGACAGATACCAGCGCTGCCGGGGATTGGCGAACAAGCCGCGGGCAGTCAGGCCATCGAGCCAGCGATCGAAGCGCTCGCCAGAGTTCAGTTCTGCAGTGGTCGGCGTTGCGATCGCCATTGGCGCATGCAGCTGCTGCCAGAAATCGGCCGCGATCAATGCGCACAGAATCAGCAGGACTAATAGGCTGAACAGCGTGCGGCGACGGCTTGGCGGCGGCGATTTTCCATCGGATTCGCGGGCGTAGGATGGCGGCGGCGGTGTGGTCGATTCAGCAAGGGTTGGCGAGCCGATGTCGGATGCCTTGCCGCTGGTAGACGTCGAAGATGACGGCAGATCGGCCGCGCTGAGAGCTGGCGCATTCGCCGATATTTCTGCACCGGAGCTGGCGCCCGCAATCACGATTCGCGCTCGCTCGCCGCAAGCATCGGATGCGCCAGCGCCAACGATAAGCGGCACGTCAAAGCGCCCGGCGCGTTCCAGTTGCGCGTCTCGAATTGGCGCAGCGGCCATAAGCCGATCAGGCTGTTGGTGACGAAAGCTTCATCGGCATCCAGCAAATCCTGCGGCGCATAACTTCCGGTTTTGATCTCGATCTCCAATGATTGCGCCAGTTGAACAATACGCCCGCGCATCACACCACTGACGCCGCATTCGCTCAAATCCGGCGTGAACAATTGCCCGCGCGCAAGCCAGAACAGATTGCTGCGCGTGCCGCAAACCAGCTTGCCCGCCGCAGAAAGCAGAATGGCTTCCTGCACATCGTCCGGCCAGTCGCGGCTGGCGAGCACCTGTTCGAGCCGGTTCAAATGTTTGATGCCAGCCAGGCGCGGCTGCGCCGACATCGTCACCAGACTCAGGAAAGCGCGAATGCCTTGCGTCCAATAATTTGGCGGAAATTGCGGCGCGTCGTAGCGCAGCAACAATCGCTCGGCCGCATCGCTTTCACTGCGGTACCCGCGGCCGCGGCCTGCACGCCACAACAGGATTTTAAGCGTCGCGCTCGCCTGCGCCCAACACAATAATTCTGCTTCTTCGAGCAGCAGCGCGGAATCCGGCGCGGATAAGCTGATTCGCGCGGCGTCTTTGCGGAGTTTGCTCATCTGCGTCGGCCAGTCGACCCAGCGATGGTCGTAGCGCAGCAGCGTGCGGAACACGCCGTCGCCGTAATGCAGGCCACGATTGAGTGCCCAATCCGACTGCAAGGCAGCGCCGTTGAACAAGGCGGCAGGTTCACTCACGACGCCGCACCCATCGCGCGCAGCAGGCCACGCGCCTTCGCGCGCGTCTCAGCCAGCTCGGATTGCGGATCGGAATCTGCGACGATACCCGCGCCCGCGCGAAAGCTCACGTCAGCACCTTCGCAGACCAGTGTGCGGATCAGGATATTCGTATCGAGCCGGCCGCAACGCGAGAGATAACCCATCGCACCGGTGTAAGGTCCGCGGCCGCCGCTTTCCAGTTGCGCGATGATCTGCATCGAACGGACTTTCGGACAACCAGTGATCGTACCGCCCGGAAATACCGCGCGCAGCGCGTCGCCGGGGCCGACATCCGCGCGCAAGCGTCCGCTCACATTCGAGACGATGTGATGCACGTGCGCATAACTCTCGATACTCATCAATTCGCTCACCAGCACACTGCCCGGCACGCAAACGCGGCCGAGATCGCTGCGCTCCAGATCGATCAGCATGATGTGTTCGGCGCGTTCCTTCAGGCTGGCGATCAGATGTTCGCGCTGTAATTTATCTTGCGCAGCATCCACCAGCCGCGCATGCGTGCCGGCGATCGGACGGGTTTGTGCGATGCCATTTTCGATCGCCAGCAAACGCTCCGGCGACGAACTCAGCACTGCCGCGTCGCCCCAGCGCGCAAGCCCGGCGAACGGCGCCGGATTGGCGTGGCGCAGGCTAGCGTAAAGATCGATATAGTCGAAATCGTCGCGCAACCTGCCATGCCAGCGACGCGACAGATTCACCTGAAAAGCATCGCCTGCCGCGAGATACTCGAGAATTTTTTCGACGCCCGCGAGAAATTGTTCGGCGGGTTCTTGGTCGATATGTTCGAGCAGCGACGCCGTGCACATTTCGATTGCCGGCAAGACTTCGGCGCAGTCGTTTCGCATCGTCTGCAACTGCGCCGCGTCGTGCTCGGCGATCAATATCGTGCGGTCACGCTTGCGATCGTAAATCGCCGCGGCAGGGCAACGCACGGCCAGCGCATCCGGCAAAACATACGGCGAAGGCGGCAGTTTCAGCCGCGGCTCGGCGCCGCGAGCGGCTTCGTAACCGAGCAATAGAAACCAGCCACCGCAAAACGGCAGATCGTCGATCGCAGCCAGTTTTTCGTGAGCGAACGCACGATTCAGATCATCGAAGAATACGCTGCAATCGGCATCGTCCCGGCTGACTTCGAGTGCGACTTGCGGGAACGCGAACAATAAATCGTAGCGCCCGGCGAGCGCATGACTAGCAGCACTTTCCAGCAGGAATGGATAACGCTGCGGATGACGCCGGTGCAGCGCCAGAAAATCAACTCGGCCGGCCAGCTCGAAAACTTGCAGCGGCGGAGCAGCCGCGTTCAAATCTTGCGGAAGATCAGGGTACCGTTGGTGCCGCCGAAGCCGAAGGAATTCGACAGCGCCACTTCGAGCCTGGCTTGACGCGCGGTGTGCGGCACGTAATCGAGATCACAGCCGTCGCTGGGATTATCCAGATTGATCGTCGGCGGTAGCACCTGGTCGCGCAGCGCGAGTATCGAGAAAATCGCTTCGATGCCGCCGGCGGCACCGAGCAAGTGCCCGGTCATCGACTTGGTCGAACTCACCGGAATCTTGTAAGCGTGATCGCCGAAGGCTGTTTTCACCGCGAGCGATTCGGCCGCATCGCCAGCCGGCGTCGAGGTGCCATGCGCATTTACGTAATGCACATCTTCCGGATTCAGCTGCGCGTCTTTCATCGCATTCTGCATCGCACGACGCGCGCCGTTGCCATCTTCCGGCGGCAAGGTGATGTGGTAAGCATCGCTCGACATGCCGAGGCCGATCAGCTCCGCGTGAATATGCGCACCGCGGGCCTTCGCGTGCTCGTATTCTTCGATCACCAGCACGCCAGCGCCATCGCCAAGCACAAAGCCATCCCGATCCCGATCCCACGGCCGGCTGGCTTTTTCGGGTGCGTCGTTGCGTTGCGACAAGGCGCGCGCCTGGCAGAAACCCGCCATGCCGGCAGGGCTGGAACCGGCTTCCGAACCGCCGGCGATGAAGACATCGGCATCGCCGTATTGGATCATCCGCATCGCCGTGCCGATCGCATGCACGGACGTTGTGCAGGCGCTGACCGCGGCGAAGCTCGGCCCGGTGATCTTGAGGTCCATGCTGATGTAGCCGGACGTCATGTTGATGATGCTGGACGGCACGAAAAACGGTGAAACGCGACGTGGGCCGCCGCCGTGCAGCTTGCCGACTTCATCTTCGATCGAACCGATGCCGCCGATGCCGGACCCCACGCACACGCCGATGCGTTCACGATTGGCGTCGGTGATTTCCAGGCCGGAATCCTTCACCGCCTGTTTCGCCGCGGCGACGCCGTAGTGGATGAAAGGGTCCGACTTGCGAACTTCCTTCGGGCCCATCCAATCCTCCGCCTTAAAGCCTGCAACAAGGCCGGCAAAGCGCGTGGAATATGCCGAAACATCGTATGCCGTAATCGGCCCGATGCCGCTTTTGCCGGCCAGGATATTCGCCCAGGCGGTGGCGACATCGGAACCGACGGGCGAAACAATCCCCATGCCGGTGACCACTACTCGGCGGCGAGTCATAGCGATGAAAAAGCGGGATTGGCGGGCGGCGCGCCGGGCTTACGACGCCTGGTTGGTGTGCGACTTGATGTAATTCAGAACGTCCTGGAACGTCACGATCTTTTCGGCTTCCTCGTCCGGAATATCGATTTCAAATTCTTCTTCGAGCGCCATTACGAGTTCCACGGTATCCAGCGAGTCGGCGCCGAGATCTTCGACGAACGACGCTTCCGGGGTGATCTGATCTTCCGAAACGGACAATTGTTCGGCAATGATCTTCTTGACTTTTTCTTCCAGGCTCATCTGATGCTCCCTCTAGGGAATGGTGCGGAATATGCGGGGGATGATTGTCCGCGGCGGGTAGTTTAAGAGATTCACAGCGGCGGCTGCCAGCCGGTCAGATTTTTGCGGAAGTTTGGTGAAGTCGCCGGCGAAGTCAAGCGTAGCGATAGACCCTGGCTGAGCAGCAATCGTTCGGGCGTGCACAGGCAGCTTCAATTCATGAACATGCCGCCGTTGACTTGCAGCGTCTGGCCGGTGATGTAGCCGGATTCTGGCGACGCCAGAAATGCGACGGCCGCCGCGATCTCGGCCGGTGTGCCCAGCCGCGGAATGACGATGCGTTCGATGATTTTCTTGCGTACTTCTTCGCCGAGCACTTGCGTCATATCGGTATCGATGAAACCCGGCGCGACCACATTCACCGTGATGTTGCGCGAGCCGATTTCCGCCGCCAGCGATTTGCTGAAGCCGATGATGCCGGCTTTCGCCGCCGCATAATTCGCCTG
>CAJCJH010000116.1 GCA_903970615.1 Rhodospirillales bacterium | reverse complement strand
CGTCTGCGCGATCATGATCTCGAAAAAAAGACCTTCCTTGCTGCCGAAATACGAGTAAAGGCTGGCCTTCGATCCGCCGACACGGGCCATGATTTCCTCGATGCTGGTGCCTTCGTAGCAAGCGTAGTGTGGGCAAATCACAGCGTGACCACGAGAGACAGCTGGACAGCGATCAAACCAACATTCATAGGCAATCAGCCGTTTTCCGCTTCAACATCGACATTGAACGTGCCTTCGTCCTCGTCCACCTGCAAGCGCACCAGCATGGGCTGGCAGCAGACCGGGCAATCTTCGGTATAAGTCTGGCTGCCGGCGCTGAGATCGAGGCTCAGCTCGATCGTTTCCCAACAGCTCGGGCAGCTTATTTCCGCTTCCTGCAATGGTTCCATTCGTCGCCGACTCCGATCGCCTCAAACAAGCGCTAGAACAAACCCTGAAACAACTCCGAAAAAGTTCTGACAAAAAAACTGCTCACATAAACCCACGCAGTAGCGCGTTCAAATGCGCGCGTCCGAACTCGCTGGCGCGCAGGTTTTGCGCATTGGTTTCAATCAGACCATCACGACGCGCAAGGTTCAGTCCCGCTTCGAGTGCAGCAATCGGTAAACCGGTGCGGATTTCGAAAGCGGCAGGCTGGAAGCCCTCATTCAAGCGCAGTGCATTCATCGTGAACTCGAACGGCAGTTCGGCGGCGCTGACGCTGCGCTCTTCCTGAATGGCGGCGACGCTACCGGCAGTCTGCAAATAATTGCGCGGATGTTTGTGTCTTGCGCGGCGCACGATTTCCAGCGTGCCATTTGCGCGCGATTCGTTACCGAAACTGCGCTTCCCATGCGCTCGCGCGTCGATGCCGCCCGCGTAGGTGCGTTTTGAATGCGCGCCCGCGCCGATGCCGAGATAGTCGCCGAATTCCCAGTAATTGCGATTGTGCCGGCACTCGTGGCCGGCGCGCGCGTAGGCGGAAATTTCGTATTGCGCGTAGCCGTGTTCGGCCAGCAGCGCTTGGCCTTGCTGCTGGATGGCCCAGGCCGCATCGTCGTCCGGCAGCGGTGGCGGATGCGCGGCGAATTCAGTGTTCGGTTCCAGCGTCAACTGGTAATAGGAAAGATGTTCCGGCGCCAGCGCAATCGCCTGCTGCACATCGCGCAAAGCCTGCTCGATGGTCTGTTGCGGCAGTGCGAACATCAGGTCGAGATTGATGTTGTCGAAGCCGGCATTGCGCGCAGTTTCGAATGCACGGATCGCTTCATCGCCCGCATGAATGCGGCCGAGACGGCGCAACTGCGCATCGTCGAAACTCTGCACGCCGATCGATAAGCGATTCACACCGGCCGCGCGATACTCCCGAAAATTCTGCGCGTCCGCCGTGCCGGGATTGGCTTCGAGTGTGATCTCGATCTCCGGCGCAAAGGCGATACGCCGCTGCACTTCACGCAGCACGCGCGCAATCGCCACGCCGGAGAACAGACTCGGCGTGCCGCCGCCCATGAAAATACTGCCGAGCGCGCGCGGCTCCGGTTCGCGCAATTCAAATTCGAGATCGCGGATCAGCGCATCGACATAAGCAGTTTCATCGATCTCGCCGCGCGCGCTATGCGAATTGAAATCGCAATAGGGGCATTTGCGCACACACCACGGAAAGTGCAGATACAAGGCCAGCGGCAGCGCGGTTGCGACTTGCCGCGACGCGGAATCAACGGCATTGAGCGAAGTCGTCGCCAGTTCAGCCACGCAGCAACTCCAGCAATTGCGCTATCGCCTGCGCGCGATGGCTGATGCGGTTTTTCACCGCGGCTTCGAGTTGCGCCGCAGTGCATCCGTGCTCGGGAATATAGAACAGCGGATCGTAGCCAAAGCCGTTATCGCCCTGCGCGGCGGCGAGAAGCTGGCCGCGCCATTCGCCGCAAGCGATCAATGGCACCGGATCGTCGGCATGGCGCAAATACGCCAGCACCGAAACGAAACGCGCGCGACGTTTTTCGGCGGGCACGTCGCGCAAGGCTTCGAGCAGTTTGCGATTGTTATCCGCGTCGCTGGCATGCTCGCCGGCGTAGCGCGCGGAGCGCACGCCCGGCGCGCCGTTCAGCGCCTCGACTTCGAGACCGGAATCGTCCGCGATCGCCGGCAAGCCCGAAACCTGCGCGGCATGGCGCGCTTTCAGCAAGGCATTTTCGACGAAGCTCGGCGCGGTTTCTTCCGGCACGACGGGGCTGAACTCGGCGACGCTGCGCGACGACCAGCCGAGCGGTTGCAACAGCGCCTGCAATTCGGCGAGTTTTTTACGATTGTGGCTGGCGATGACGACCTGCGGCATGGCTCATTTTTGCAATGCGATCCCGTCTGCGATCGTCATCGCATCGCGCCTAGCCCGCAAGTGCCTGCCGCTGCGCCAGCACCAGTTCGCCGATGCCTTTGCTGGCGAGTGCGAGCATCGCGTCCAGCTCTTCGCGGCGGAATGCATGGCCTTCGGCAGTGCCCTGCACTTCGACGAAACCGCCCGCTTCGTTCATCACCACGTTCATGTCGGTTTCGCAGCCGGAATCTTCGATGTAATCGAGATCGAGCACCGCAACCCCGTTGACGATGCCGACCGAAACCGCCGCGATCTGGCCGTGGATCGGATTGGTTTTGAGCTTGCCGCTCTTGCGCAACGCGGCTACCGCATCGACCAGCGCAACATAGCCACCGGTGATCGCCGCGGTGCGCGTGCCGCCATCGGCTTGCAGCACATCGCAATCGAGGGTGATGGTGACATTGCCGAGCGCGTCCAGATCGAGCACCGCGCGCAAGGCGCGGCCGATCAGCCGCTGGATTTCCTGCGTGCGTCCGCTCTGCTTGCCCTGCGCGGCTTCGCGGCGCGAGCGCGTGTGCGTGGCGCGCGGCAGCATGCCGTATTCGGCGGTAAGCCAGCCGCCGCCCTGCTCCTTTTTCCAGGCCGGCGCGCGCTCCTCAATGCTGGCGGTGCAAAGCACGCGCGTATCGCCGAAACTCACCAGCACCGAACCCTCCGCATGCTTGGTGAAATGCCGCTCGATGGTGACGGGACGAAGCTGGTCGGGCGCACGCTTGGAAGGTCGGGTCACGGCAATTCGGTGTCGATAAACGGGCGCGGAGTATAGCCCTTCGTATTCGATCGCTCGTCGTGTCGAATACCGCGCGTGTTACTCGCAAGCCCGGCGCACCCGCGGCGCGACATCCGCCGGTTAACATGGTCGAAATATTATTTGACGCTTGAATCGTAAACACGCGGATATGCCGAACGAACGCTTGCAGGAATTGATCGATACTTTCGAAATGCTCGGCGAGTGGGAAGAGCGCTATCGCTATTTGATCGACCTCGGCCGCAAGCTGCCGCCCTTGACCGAAGCCGAACACAGCGAGGCGAACAAGGTGCGCGGCTGCATGAGCCAGGTCTGGCTGGTCGGCGAGCAGACCAGCGATGCGCCGCCGAAACTGAAGTTCCGCGGCGACTCGGATGCGCACATCGTCAAAGGCTTGGTCGCGGTGCTGATGGCGCTGTATTCGGAGCGCAGTCCGCGCGAAATTCTGGATACGGACATCAACGATGCGTTTGAAAAACTCGGCCTCGAAGGGCATATCACGATGAATCGGCGCAATGGTTTTTACTCGATGGTCGAAAAAATCCGCGAGATGGCCGCGGCGCGGGCTTGAGCGCGGGAGTGTCGAAGCCGCGCCTTGCAAAACCGCCGTGATGCGCAAGGCATAGAATCAGGACCGGGCAGACGCCTGAATCAACCGAGCAACGCCGTGCAAATTCCCATCGCCACAATTTTTCTGCTGGTCCTGATCGGCTTCGTCATCGTCACCTTGTTTCGCGGCATCGTCACCGTGCCGCAAGGCCGCGAATACACCGTCGAGAAGTTCGGCAAGTATCAAAAGACGCTGAAGCCGGGGCTGCATTTTCTGGTGCCTTATGTCGAAGGCATCGGTCGGCGGCTGTCGGTAATGGAGCAGGTGCTGGATGTCCCGAGCCAGGAAGTCATCACCAAGGACAACGCGATGGTCGGCGTCGATGGCGTGGTTTTTTATCAGGTGCTGGATACCGCGCGGGCCGCTTACGAAGTGCAGAACCTCGAATACGCCGTGCTGAATTTGACGCAGACCAATCTGCGCACGGTGATGGGCTCGATGGATCTCGATGAGCTGCTGAGCCAGCGCGATCACATCAATTCCAAGCTGCTGACGGTGGTCGATCAAGCCACTTCGCCGTGGGGTTTGAAAGTCACGCGCATCGAAATCAAGGACATCCGGCCGCCGAGCGATCTGATCGATTCGATGGGCCGGCAGATGAAAGCGGAGCGTCTAAAACGAGCTTCGATTCTCGAAGCGGAAGGTCTGCGTCAATCGGCGATTCTGAAGGCGGAAGGTTCGCGCGCGGCGGAGATTCTGGCCGCCGAAGGCGAGAAGCAGAAACGCATTCTGGAGGCCGAAGGTTTGAAGGAAGCCGCGTTCCGCGAGGCCGAAGCACGCGAGCGTTCGGCCGAGGCGGAAGCGCGCGCAACGCAGGTGGTTTCCGAGGCGATCGAGCGCGGCAGCGTGCAGGCGATCAATTATTTTATCGCGCAGAAATATATCGAAGCGCTGAAGCAGATCGGTACCGCGCCGAACCAGAAACTGGTGCTGATGCCGCTCGAAGCCGGCAATGTCATCGGTTCGATCGCCGGCATCGCGGAACTGGCGAAGCAGGCGCTGAAGCCGGATTCACCGCCGCCGCGCGGCTGAGCCTGATCGAGCGCGCGGTGCTGAAATCGCCCACACATTTCTCTAAGTCTGCACCAAGAGCGAGCTTATGGAATTGACCATTCAGTTCTGGCATTGGTGGATCGTCGGCCTGATACTGCTGGCGTTGGAGGCGTTCATGCCCGGCGCATTTTTCCTGTGGATCGGCGTTTCGGCGATGGCGGTCGGCACCCTACTTTGGCTGCTGCCGTCGCTCGCCGGCTTCTGGCAGATCATCGTGTTCGCAGTGCTGTCGATCGGCTCGGTGCTGGCCTGGCGTCGCTTGCATCCGCGCAAGGCCGAAGCGGTCGCTGAAACTCGATTGAACGAACGTGGTCGCTTGTATGAAGGCCGCAGTTTCACGCTGGATTCTGCGATTATTGACGGCATCGGCAATCTGCGTGTCGATGACAGCCAGTGGCGCATCGCCGGACCGGATTTGCCCGCAGGCACGCGCGTGCGGGTGCTGGCGGTGGAAGGCGCGACCTTGCGGGTCGAAGCCCAGGCATGACTTCACGCCATGCCGGGTCATCAAAACGGAGCAGCCTGATCGCCAGCCCTGAACCCGCAACGATGACTGCACTGCCTTAACTTGAACGAGGACTTTTCAATCAGCAAATTCATTGATTCGACAACTGCCGGCAACGAGGCTTCGCCGGTCGAGCGCGCCCGCGAAACGCTGTACACCTTCGGCGAAGAACTCGCGCATGGCTTGACGCATGGCATCGGCGCGCTGCTCGCCATCGCCGGGCTCTGCATCATGGTGGCGAAGGCCGCGGTGTGGGCCGGGCCGCGCGAGATCGTTGCCAGCGCTATTTTCGGCGCCGCGCTGGTGTTGATGTATACCGCCAGCACCTTGTTTCATTCGATCCCGCTGCCGGCCACCAAGCGCGTGCTGCGCGTGATCGATCACTGCCTGATCTACGTGCTGATCGCCGGCACCTACACACCGCTCACGCTCATCACGCTGCAAACGCCCGAACATGCGGTGCTGGGCTGGAGCCTGTTCGGCTTCACCTGGGGGCTTGCGCTGATCGGCATCGTCTTCAAGATTTTCACCACCGGCCGCTTTGAATATCTGTCGCTCGGCGTGTACCTGCTGATGGGCTGGTGCGGCGTGGCCGCTGCGCGCACGCTGATTCACGCAGTGCCGAACGGCGGCCTCTGGCTGATCCTCGCCGGCGGACTTTCCTACACCTTCGGCACCATTTTCTATTCGTGGAATTCGCTGCGATATCACCACGCGATCTGGCACGGCTTCGTCCTCGGCGGCAGCGTGCTGCATTTCTTCGCGGTGCTGCTGTACCTGATTCCTGGGCCGCATCCCTAAGCAAAGCTCGGCGCGCGCGCGAAAAACACACCAGTTGCGCCGCGAGAGGCCATTACAAGGCCGCGATCGAAACGCTTGCCTTCCAACGATTTTGAATTCCGCATAGCTGCACAAGCATCGAACTCAATCGTCCGGGCGAAGATTCCGCGCCGCTCCATACAGCGGCCGCAGCAGCGGCGGCGTGATGAGAGTGGTCGCGCAGGCCATGACGAGCACCGCGCCGAACAGCCGTGCGTCGATCACGCCAAGGCTCAATCCCAATTGTGCGACGACAATACCGACTTCGCCACGCGGGATCATGCCGGCGCCAACTTGCAGCGCGCCGCGGCGGCCGAGCCGGAACGCACCCAACCCGCAGCCGGCCAGCTTGCTGACGGCGGCCACCGCAATCAGCGCCAAAACCAGCCATAAAGTGCTGGCATCGCTGAACAAACCCGGATCGAGTTGCAGACCGATATCGACGAGGAAAAACGGTACCAGCAGTTCGGTGGCGCCTTTCATCTGCGCATGCAGATCGTGGCGCTGCCCGGCGGCTTCGGCCAGGGCCATGCCCGCGAGAAATGCGCCGATGATGCCGGCAAAGCCGATCTTCACCGCGATGGCTGCAGCGCCCAGGCACAACGCAATCGCCAGCGAAAACTCCGCGTTGTCGCTGCGCAGGCGGTTGGCGTAATGTGCGAAGCGCGTCAACACCGGTGCCGCGAGCAGTGCCATGAACGCGACGAATAGAATCGCCAGCAGCGCCAGCACAGCGAGTTCAGGTAGATTGATCGAACCTTTGGCTGCGCTCGAAACCGCCGCCAGCACCAACAGGCCGAGCACATCGTCGATTACCGCCGCGCCGAGGATGATGCGTGCCGATGCGCTACCGAGTTGCCCGAGGCTGGCCAGCGTGCGCGCAGTAATGCCAACGCTGGTGGCGACCATCGCGGTGCCGACGAACAAGGCTTGGATGCTGCTGACGCCAGCGGCAAATGGCGGCGTTCGCATCAGCGCATAACCGGCTGCCAGCGGCAAAATCACGCCGAGTGTGGCAACGCTTATCGACGTTGCGCCGACCTCGAAAATCTGCGCCGGCCGGGTCGCCAGGCCAACACTGAACATCAGAAAAACCACGCCGAGTTCGGATAGCAGATGTGAAGCATCGCTGGCCGCGACCCAGCCCAAAACATGCGGGCCGATCAACACTCCCGCCAGAATTTCACCGACGACCGCTGGCTGCCTGATCCGCTCGAAAACTTCCGCAGCGAACTTGGCCGCGGCGAACATCAGGAAAAGGCCGAAGAGCAATTCCACAGCGCTTACTGCGAGTTCGATTTCATTTCAGCGGCAGCGAATGAACATTTACGCCCCGCGCGTCGTCATCGCGTGCGAGTTGCAGCAGCGCGTCGGCCACCGCATCCGCGCTGATCGGCCGATAGCGCGCCAGCGAGCCGCGCAGCAGCGGTGAAATCAACGGCATCAGGCGTTGACTGGCGGCTTCCAACGGGCGCGATTCTTCGCGCGCACCGAGTAGCAGCGAAGGCTGCACGATCTGGATCGATTCGTAGTCGATTTCGGCGACGGCGGCTTGCATGCGCGCCTTGGTGCGGCTGTAAAACGATGGCGAATTGAGTGTGCTGCCGATCGACGACACCACAAAAAAGCGACTCGCGCCAGCCGCGCGCGCGGCGCGCGCAAACGCCAAAACCATATCGAAATCGACGCGCTCAAGACCGGCGCGTCCACCGGCTTTGGCCTGCGTGGTGCCGAGGCAGCAGAAGGCATCGTCGGCCTGCATCTGCGCAGTGATCGGCGCGAGATCGTCGAAATCAGCGATCAGCACTTTCAGCTTCGCGTGCTCGATATCGAGCGGTCGCCGCGTCAGCGCCAGCACCTGCCCGTAACCCGGCTCTTGCAGCAGCTTTTGCAGAAGGCAGTTTCCGACCAGTCCGGTGCTGCCAGCGATCACCGCCTTGCGCGTCATCCGCATGCTCGCTCCTGATGTTTTGATCCCGCTGCAGTTTAACCGCTGCGGATGATGCAACCGGCTGCGTTAAACTCGCGCAGAACCGATTTGGAGCAGGCATGGCGATCTGGAAGCAAGATGTGAAACTGGGCCTCACCGGGCCGGACAGTCCGTTCGGGCGCGGCAAGAATCTCGGCACGTTGATCGGCCTGCGCATCACCGAAGTGGGTGAGGATTTCATTCGCGGAACCTTGCCGGTGGATAGCCGCACGCATCAGCCGGTCGGTCGTTTGCATGGCGGCGCGTCCTGCGTATTGGCGGAAGAACTCGGCAGCACCGCGGCGATGCTGTGTCTGGATTCCGCATCGATGGCGGTGGGCTTGGAAATCAATGCCAACCATGTGCGCGGCGTGTTCGAGGGCATCGTCACCGGCACCGCACGGCCGCTGCATCTTGGCCGCACCACTCAGATCTGGGAAATCCGCATCGAAGACGAGCAGCAGCGGCTGGTCTGCATTTCGCGGCTCACGGTGGCGGTGATTGCGAAACCGCCGGGCGCAAAATACCAATAGAACGCCTTGCAAAGTCCGGATCAAGCTTTCGCGCTGCACCCGCAACTCGCGGCCGATTGCTTTGTCGTCGGCGATATAAAACTGTGTCGTCTGCTGATGATCAACGACGCGCAATATCCGTGGTTTCTGCTGGTGCCGCGGCGCGCGGGCATCCGCGAGATTTACGAACTCGATACGGCCGATCAGATTCAGCTGCAGCAGGAATCGGTGTATCTCGGCCGCAGACTGATGCCGCTCTTCGGCGGCAACAAACTCAATGTCGCCGCGCTTGGCAATGTCGTGCCTCAGCTGCATGTCCATCACATCGTGCGCAAAACCGATGACGCCGCCTGGCCTGCACCGGTCTGGGGGCGCGCGCCGGCGAAGCCTTATGCCTTGCACGCGCAGGCTGAGCGCATCGCCTTGGTGCGGGCCGCGCTGGGCGACTGGCTGCGCGATGCCTCAGATAGCTCCAATGCTCGATAAGGCATGCCGCGTAGCGACCAAAGAATTTTTTCAATCAGAGGAGCAGGCCAATGATTCATACAGTTTCCGGCAGGAAAGTCCTGATTACCGGCGCGGCGATGGGCATGGGGAAAATCTATGCGCAGCTAGCGGTGAAGGAAGGTGCCGCGGCGGTGGTGTTGTGGGATATCAACCAAGCTGAGCTGGACAAAACGGTGGCCGAATTGCGCGCTGCCGGCGGGCGCATCTATCCGTATCTGGTGGATATCGCCAAGCTCGAAGCCATCACCGAAGCAGCAGCGCGCGTGAAGGCCGAAGTCGGCAATCCGGACATCCTGTTCAACAATGCCGGCGTCATTCGCGGCAAGTTTTTCTGGGATCACGATCCGGTCAAAGACATCTGGTTCACGATGTCGATCAACGCGCTGGCGCCGATGTATATCGCCCGCGAATTCCTGCCGGCGATGATCGCAGACCGCAGCAACGAAAGCCGCATCGTTAATATCGCCTCCGCCGCCGGCCTGATTTCCAACCCGCGCATGAGCGTGTATTGCGCGTCGAAATGGAGCGCTACCGGCTGGAGCGATTCCGTGCGCATTGAACTCGAACAGGCTGGCCACACGCAGGTGCGCATCACCACGGTCAACCCGACCTACATTTCCACCGGCATGTTCGAAGGCGCGAAACCGATTTTGATGACGCCGATTTTGACGCCCGAATACGTCACCGCAAAAGTCTGGGCGGCGATGAAAGCCGGCACTCCGCGCGTGATCATGCCTTGGACGGTATTCCTTTCGAACGCCCTGCGCGGCTTGCTGCCGGTGCGCTGGTTCGACTGGCTGGCGACGCATGTTTTCGGCGTTTACAGCACCATGAGTGAGTTCAAGGGCCGCGGCCAGGATTGAACGATCGGCTTGGCGTCGTGCGCCTGTCGCTGAAAAACTCTGTTGCAAACACGCCGGATGACCTGCGACGCGACTGCGCGGACCGGTAAGCTAGAGCCTGAAATTTTTGTTATCGCGGCACCAGAGGAGAAAAACAATGAACTACTTCGTGACCGGCGCGACCGGTTTTATCGGCAAATTCCTGGTCGCGCGGCTGGCGCAGCGCATTGCCGAATCCGGCTCCAGAACAGCCAAAACACGCAGTAAAACGGTGCCCGTCGATAACGCAATCAACATGGCCAGCGGCAAGATTTATGTGCTGGTGCGCGAAGCCTCGCAGGAAAAATTCGACGAGTTGAAGGAACGTCTCGGCGATCATGGCGAACATCTAGTCGCGGTGTATGGCGACATCACCGCGCCGGGTTTGGTGGCGCCCGCCGAGTTGAAAAAACTCAGGAGCAAGATCAATCACGTGTTTCATCTCGCCGCGGTTTACGACATGAACATGGACGACGCCACCGCTGATCGCGTGAACACCGAAGGCACGCGCAATGTCGTCGAGTTCGTCAATGCGCTCGGCGCGCCCGCGCGGCTGCATCACATGAGTTCGGTGGCGGTGGCCGGCGGCGAATACAACGGCCGCTTTCTGGAATCGATGTTCGACGAAGGCCAGCCGCTGCGGCATCCGTATTTCCGCACCAAATTCCAGGCCGAAAAAATCGTCCGCGAAGAAGCCAAAGTACCGTTCCGGATTTATCGTCCGGGCGCGGTCGTCGGCGACAGCAAGACCGGCGAAATCGACAAGATCGACGGGCCTTATTATTTCTTCAAGGCGATCCAGACGATCAGCTATCGCATTCCGAAATGGATTCCCTTGCTCGGCATCGAAGGCGGCCGCGTGCCGATCGTGCCGGTGGATTACGTGGTCGCCGCAACCGATGTGCTGGCGCATAAAACCGGGCTCGATGGTCAGGCCTTCCAACTGGTGCAATCGCAAGCGCCGACGGTGGGCGAGTTGCTCGGCGTGTTTCTCGCCGCCGCGCACGGCCCGGAGTTCGCCAGCAAACTGGAATTACCGAACATACCGCCGGCTTTACGAAAACTCAGTTCGCGTATCGGAAATGTCATTCCGGAAGCGGCGAAAACGCAGCTATCGAAAACTATCGGCGTGCCGGTTTCGGTGCTCGGCTATGCCGTCAATCGCGCGGTATTCGACGACAAGGCCACGCGCGCCGCACTCGCCGGCACGGGCATCAAATGCCCGGACATTACCGAATACGCATCGGTGCTATGGCATTACTGGGAACAATTCCTCGATATTAACTTCACGCCGTCGCCGAAACTCACGCGCCGACTCGCCGGAAAAATCGTCCTGATTACCGGTGCTTCCAGCGGCATCGGTTTCGCCAGCGCGAAGAAGCTGGCGATCGCGGGTGCCAAAGTCATTCTGGTTGCGCGCACCGAATCCAAGCTCGAAGAAACGCGCGCGATCATCGAGCGCGCGGGTGGTGAATCCTACGTGTATCCCTGTGATCTCAATAGTCTGGACGAAATCGATGCGATGGCCGCTAAGGTGCTGAAGGACTTCGGCCACGTCGATATTCTGATCAACAACGCCGGCCGTTCGATCCGCCGCGCGGTGACGGAATCCTACGAACGCTTCCACGATTACGAGCGCACCATGCAGCTGAATTATTTTGGCGCAGTGCGTTTGATCATGGCCTTGCTGCCGGCTATGCAGCATCGCAAAAGCGGCCACATCATCAATGTGAGTTCGATCGGCGTGCTGGCAAATGCGGCGCGATTCTCGGCCTATGTCGCCAGCAAATCCGCGCTCGATGCCTTTACGCGCTGCCTCTCGGCGGAAGTGAAAGCGCAGCACATTCATACCACCGCGATCTACATGCCGCTGGTGCGCACGCCGATGATCGCGCCGACCAAGATGTACAACTATGTGCCGACCTGGTCGCCGGACGATGCGGCCAACACCGTAGTGAAAGCGATCGTCGAACGGCCCAAGAGCATCGCCACGATACTCGGCACCGCCGCCTCGATTTCGTATGCGCTGTGGCCGAAAGTTAACGACTATATTCTGAGCAAAGGCTTCCAGCTATTCCCTTCATC
>CAJCJH010000115.1 GCA_903970615.1 Rhodospirillales bacterium | reverse complement strand
CTACGATCGTCTGAAACGATCGGCTACGATGCTCTGAAATACGCATTCGATCGTCAGCCGTGATCGTTTTACCTCGGAGTGGACGCGGCGTAGCGAAGTCGCGGGGTTGGTTTTACAGAAGCCCTCGCAAACAGCAGTATCGAACAATTCAACGAGTCGAGTTCTATAACGGGCGCGCGAACCGTCGGAGTCCAAGCCCTTTAAGTATTGGGAAAGCTCCATCGTAGTTGTACTTGCCGCATCCCAATCGCCAAGTTCTCGTTCTAATTTACGGTATTCCCAGGAACGGTTCGAGCGCGTGGATTCAGCCAGAGACGGACTGAATGATTCCAAGTGCAGGGCAATTAGCCTGCGAATCGATGTAGAGGCCTTTCCGGCAATCTTATCGAAGACGGATGTCTTTTTTGCGAATTGGAGGTTTAAGGTGCGAGCGTCAGTGTTGGCTTGCGCTCTCGAAATCCAACCGAGGTAGTGGTAGTCCCCGGTCATCGGATTTTTCCAACGAAAGCCGCCTTTAGGGTGGGTCGTCAGATTCCGCTCAAGTCCTCGATTCGCAGGCTTACGAGGTGCGGGACACATCGCGTAACACCTTTTCGACAGCGGGACTTAAGCCCGCCTCAAATGCGAGTTCGTCTACATAGTAGCGTCGTCCGAGCACACGGCCGCTCAGCTTCTTTTCTCGAATTAACCGCCGAACCGTATTGATATGCGGTGCGCAACCAGCGGCGAACTTTCGCTCGATAAACTTCTTGACGCCTACAAGTTTCATTACTCACCTCCAAGGACTCGTGAGGTGAGTATGATATTACCCTAGGTCTATGTCAAATACACCTAATCGAGAACGATTTCCCGATTATGGAAACCCTCGTGATGATGTTCACCCTTCACCGCTTTCCAGAAATTCGAGACTTTCTTAGCCACCCGAAAACCCAGAAGACGGTCGGAATGAGCCGTCTCCTCTGGAAAGACTTCTTTAGCGACAATGCCCAGAATTTTTTCGTATTTTCGGACTGTGGCAATTGAATGGGTGATATACACAACCTTCCAGCCGAAGGCATGGCCGATGAATAGCATCCCGATAGCGCTCTCCAATTCGTTGGAGAAACCGTTATGAAATGTGGTCATAGCATCAACAGCAATTTTGCTGAGATCGGCCGCTGGTGGCATGGACAAAGGGGGGCGAGTTGATTCTTCCTTTCGCTGCTTTGCCATTTCCTTGATCCGCTTGCGCTAAGGGACTTTAGGATACCACTGGACTGCTTTAGGGTTCAAAAGTTTTTTCGAGCTTTCCGCCGCTTGGGTGCGATGCCGAGGGTCTTGATCGTCATCTTCAGCGGCTATCGGCTAAACTGGAATCTGCTTTCGAGGAACTGTCATGGCCACCCAATCGCGCTCCATTACTGAATCGCTGCATGCCGAGATCGAGCAGACGCCAGAGCGTTACCGGCCGCTGCTGCTGCGGCTGGTGCATTCGTTCCGCCAAGGCGTCGAGGAAGACGAGCCTTGGTCCAGCGCCGAGGAATGTCTGCGCGAAGGGCTGCGCGACATGAAGGCCGGCCGCGTACATCCGATCGAAACCTTGTGGGATCGTGTTGGTGCCGACTAAGCCGGCGGTTGCACTCAACTACTCCACTGCTTTCCTGAGTCAGCTCAAGCGCCTCGCCAAGAAATACCGTCGCATCCGTCTTGATCTCCAGCCGCTGCTCGACGAACTTATTGATGGCGATACGCCGGGCGATCAAATTCAGGGCACCGGCCATGCGGTTTATAAAGTCCGTGTCGCCAACAGCGACGCCCGGCGCGGCACCCGCGGCGGCTATCGCGTGATCTACTACGTCCAGACCGAGACTGGCCGGCTGCTGCTGGCGATCTACTCGAAGTCCGAACAGGACGACATCCCGGCCGACGACATCAAGCGTATCCTGAGTGAAGAACTCGTGGGTTAATGCTGGAAGCATTGGGACCTTGGTTCCAAAAAATTGCCGCCAGTGTTGATGCAGTTGAAATCCCGAAAGCTCCCAAAATGCGGGACGGGCGGCTGCGATTACTCCCTCGAAACGGGCGCCAACACATGAACTGACTGAACGAAATCTTGCTTATCAATTTCGATACTGTTTGTCATCGCTAGGCACCTGTATACGTCACAGATCGTTAACTTTTGGAAGGCGTATCAATGGCGAAAAATCGACTTTCCACATATCCAGTTCAAGCAGGTCTCCATTCATATCAAGGTTTAGAGCTACGCTAACGTCAATTCCATCAGCGTCCTTAAACATTCCTTGGGCACCAATTGACCCAAAGGTTCGTTCACCAATCTCGTCTTTCAGATTCAAAAACTTCAAACTTCCCATGCCTCCATCGCTCATCTCAACTACTTTTCGAGCATTGGCCAAGTAATAACGAAAACCACCTTGCAAGAGTGAATCGCGGAGTAGTCGAGTTGACGTAATCACGTTCTTCTTTAGACGGCGATAGCGTGCCTCGAATCGGTCGATCCGTAACTCATCTTTTCTGTCACTTGTTGAAGAAGGGACAAGCCCAAAGGCGGACGCCTGCGGGACGTTCGCTTCGCTCACGTCGCCGCTGGCGTTCGCCTTGCCTTCTTGCGCCGCGCTCACCGTTTCCACCCAAGGTTGAGTCGCGGGCGACCGGTGCAGGCGACGCAATTGCAGCCTTCAACAGGATGTCTTGACCACGGATGTTCAGGAACCCGGTGTGCATCGGGGTCGAACGGGATGAGATTGCATTCGTCGCTGTGGCTGAACTGGACGTAGACCAAGCGCTCGGCGGGCCGAGACGCGGGCACAGCGCGCCCTGCTGCCTTCCGGCCCGCGCCCGTGTCCGCCGTGTTGCCCACAGCCGCACGGCCGTGCCCCAAGTCGCCTGCGCTTCGTCGATCGGCTTCAGCGCCTTGGGCTTCGGGCTGTGGACAACACTGCAACTGCTCGACGTGATTTCCAAAAGAAGACGCGGTAACCAAACCCAGCTCTAACTGGTTGTTTTTATTGTTGCAAGATTGAGTGTTTTTCAAGTACGCTAAACGTATCAAAGCGCTTTTGCGTCAGAGAGTTAGCAATGTCCAATCACTCTGTTGGGGTGGAAGTGGTCGGAGGTTCAAATCCTCTCGCCCCGACCAATAAGTCAACTCAATCACTTTTGCCCAAGCGCGGATCTCCTGCTAGCGCCGCCGCGACAAAAATTTATGCCTACAGCGCTACCTGATGCGGCTCAAGTGCTGGTCGCTGGCGCCAGTCGGGGCATTGGTTTGGGCTTTGTCCGTGGATTGCTGGCGCAGCCGAAAGTCGCGCGCGTATTTGCTGCTTGCCGCGATCCGCAAAGAGCGGCTGCCTTGCAAAAACTTGCCGACGAACAGCGTGAGCGACTCTCGCTGCTGACGATCGATGTCGGCGACGAAAACTCAATCGCGGCGGCGGCGCAGGCGACGCAGCTGCTGACACCGCGCCTGCACCTGCTGATCAATACCATTGGTCTGCTGCACGATGCGCAAGGGCTTAAACCGGAGCGCAAACTCGCCGACGTGAATCTGGCCGATCTGCAGCGCGGTTTCACCGTCAATGCATTCGCGCCGATCCTCATCGCCAAGCATTTCACCGGCTTGTTGATCCATGATCAGCGCGCGGTATTTGTGAGCCTGTCCGCCAGAGTCGGCTCGATCGGCGATAACCGGCTCGGCGGCTGGTATGGCTACCGCGCCGGCAAAGCTGCGCAAAACCAGTTGGTTCACACCCTGGCGGTGGAAATGGCGCGCCGGGCGCCGAACCTGGTCTGTGCACTACTGCATCCCGGCACGGTCGATACGGATCTCTCGAAGCCGTTTCAATCGGCAGTCGCGCGCGAGAAGCTCTTCAACGTAGACCGCGCCTGCGAGCAATTACTGCAGGTGATCGATGGCCTGAACCGCGAGCACAGCGGCGGCTTTTTCGGCTGGGATGGCGCAGCGATTCCGTGGTGATTGCTCATTGCACTCGGTTGGGCGCGATCGGCTGATAGCCGTTGCACAAGCTGGTATCCGAACCATCCACCGCGGAGTTCACCGGATATTCGACCAGCCGATTATTGCTGCGGTCGCTGACATAGAGATTGCCATCGACGACGAAAGCTCCGGTTGGGCCGTGCAAAGTGTTCTGCGTGGCATTGGTGTTGGACTGAGCATTCTGTTGATCGCCCGCAAGGCCATTCTGGTCGTCGTCGTTATAGGCCGAGTGCGTGAAATCCTGCTGGCCGAACACGCCGGTTGCGGCATAGCCTTTTTGTTGGGTGGTCCAGCCGCTGTCGTATTCCAGCACGCGGTTGTTGCCGGTGTCAGCGACGAACAGCATGCTGTTGGCCACGAATACGCCGGTCGGAGAATTCACCAACTCCGCCGCCACTCCGGGATTGGTGGTTGAAAACTGCGTCTGGCCGATCACCCCGGTTGCGTTGGTGAAATTCACGGTCGGCACCTGGCTCCAATAGAGCACGCGGTTATTGCCGGTATCGCTGATGACCAGTGAAAGGCCGTCGGTCCAGACATCGGTCGGCGTGGTGAATTGCACCGACTGCGCACCGGACGAGTTGGAATAAAAATATCCTTCCGTATTCGTGGTAAAGCCGCTGCCACTGCCGTTGTCGACCTGGCCCAGCTCAACCGAGGCAGCCGAGCCGCTGGCGAGTGTTCCAACCGCCGCATTCCAGATCAGCACGCGATTATTGTTCTGATCGACCACCACGAGTTTGTTGTTGCCCAGCATCGCCGCGGTCGGGTTGGACAGGCTTTTCGCCGAGGGACTGGAAGCGCCGAGATTCGATTGGTTTGCGCTGAGACTGGCCTGCCCGAGAATTACATCGGGTGCGACATTCGACGTCGGCAGCGTATTCCAGATCAGCACGCGATTATTCAAGGTATCGGCGACCACCAGTCGGCCATCGTCGGAAACCGAAACCTTGTTCGGCGCCGAAAGTCCGAACGGTGAACCCGAACGCGCGCCCGTCCCGGAAATATTGCTGACCGGATCAGATTGACCCAAAACAAAGCTGGCGCTGGCCTGCCCTGCCGATTGCGGCAGCATGAAGCCGAGCACGCGATTATTTCCGGTATCCGCGACATAGCCGATGCTGGCGGCAGGATTGGTCACCAAACCGCCAATGGGCGCTGCCAGCGTTGCGGCAGTCGGCGCCGCCAAGCCTTGATTGGAAACATCGCCAGCGTAACTCGTCTGACCGAACAGCGCCGTCGCCAGTGGCAGGTTGTGGCAGACCGGCCCGACCTTGAAATCGAAAGGCAAAGACGTATTGGCATATTGCTGAGAACAAGATTCGTCGGAACACAGGTTGAATTGAACTGAACCCGTGTACTCACCCGCCGGCAGATTGGACGACGTGCTCACCGTAACGGCATAGCTGCCATTCGTCAGCTTTTCAATCGAGGCGTTTTGTATCGCATCCGTTGCGCTGCCGACCACCAAATAGTCGTTATCGGCGCCCGGTCCCTGCACCGTGGCAGTCACGGAAAACATATAAGCAGTGCCTTGATCGAACGAAGCGGTGACACTTTGTGGCGAGAGTAAAACGCTCAGCGACAAGCCAGAGTTGCTGCCGCCACAAGCTGTCAACATCAGGCAGCACAGCAGTCCGCCTGCGATCACGATCCGCTTATTCATCCGTTCTCCCCCGGCGAATGCCTGCTCGCCCATATCCCTATCAATGTTGTATGTGTGCGGTTCGCAGCAGTGGCGCCTGAATTGAGAGCTTCAGCCGCGCTGAAAACGCTCGCTGACGTATTTTACGATAAATGGAAGCGATGCAATATGACGATCGAATTTCCGCTCGCCTCTTTCCTACGCTTCGTTCCCAAGCGAGCAATAGTGGCTTGGCTAAGCCTCGCCAAGCTCTGCACTGGCGAATCGCCAACGATGATTGGTCTTGATGGCGACCATTACGAAGCGGGTTTGAGCCGGCCACAGGAAGCAGGCCAAGGGGCCTTCGTAAGCACCGGATTTGCAGTGATCGAAAATGGCGATTCGGGTCTGGCTGCCAAGATAGTCAAGCCGGGCGGCGTCGTTGTTGAACTGCTCCATCAGGAACGGATCGTGGACGGCGCGAAACATTCGCAGGAAATCGCCGAGATCTGCAGCATCCGCGGCGCGCGGCGCGGCGCTGCGTTCGATGATTGTTGGCAACTGCCGCAGAGACTGCTTCGATGGCGCTTCGTAAGGCGCGAAATCTTCAAGCGTGGCATGAGAAAGCTGCCAGCGGCCGCTGCCGGGATCGAAATCGGCTAGCGAAACCACTTGCGGCCCTTGGTCCATCAGCATAAAAAAACGGTGCCGTATTCGCCGTCGTCACTTGCCCCGAAGCGCTCGAAAACCGCGATCGTGCATTGATCCAGAAGAAATGCCAGCGCGTCTTCCACGGCCGCAAATCGGACGACAGCCGGGTGTCGCTGCTGCAAAAGCGCGGCCAGCAGCCCGGCGAGTTCGAGGCCACTTGGATTTCGCGGTTCCGGATACATCATGTTCGCAACGGATCGGCTTTAGGGTGATTTTTTCGCATTGCAGCAGAACTTTCGCACATCAAACGGCAGGTATTCAGGTTCATCGCCAAAACTTTTGGAAAACTCCGGCACGGTTCCAGCATGCAGATTCGTTAGATGACGACTGCGGTGGTGCTGCGAAAATTTTTAATCAAAACCTCAACCAAAAGCTCGCCGCAGATGTCAAAATCCACACTTTAACCACGCCGCGCCAGCATCTTTCAAATCGCCAGCATTGCAATAAATCGATGCATTTATCCCAAGGGTGATATTGTGCGCGCCCAATTTTCTCGAAACCGGGCTGAAAATGCAGCTTTGGATCGAGGCCGGAGACACCGTAAATGAGTAACTCGGACCAGCGCTCGCTGATTAAAAATCTTATTGCGCTAGGCACCGACAAAGGCTTTTTGACCTTTGCCGAAGTGTCTGATCATTTGACTGAAGTTGTCGATACCGATCAGGTCGACGACGTCATCAGTATGATCCGCGGCATGGGCATTCCGGTCCACGACGAGCGGCCGGAAGGCGATATCCAGTTGTTCGCCGAACCGGCGACTGCGGCCGACGACGAAGAAGCTGCCGAGGAAGCCGCGGCCGCGCTGGCATCCGCCAATGCCGAATTCGGCCGCACCACCGATCCGGTGCGCATGTACATGCGCGAAATGGGCAGCGTGCCGCTGCTCGATCGCGCTGGCGAAATCGTGATTGCCAAACGCATCGAACAAGGCATCAGCGAATCGTTTTACTCGCTGGCGCTGTATCCGCCGACGATCACCACGCTGGTCGCCGCCTGCGAGGCAGTGAGCGCCGGCACAATGAAAATGGTCGACGTGCTGGTCGGCTTCGCGCCGGACGATTCCGTGCCGGAAGTGGTTGCGGAAGGCGATGTCGATGCGCTGATCGAACCGGAAATCGAAGCGCTGCCGGTCGCCGACGATGGCGAGGAAGAAGAGGCGGTACCGACCGGTCCGGACCCAGAACTGGCCGCGGCTGCGTTCGCCGAACTTCATGCGCGCCACGCGGAAGTGTTGCGCGCCATTTCCAGAAGCCGTGGTGGAAAATCCTCGCTCGACGCGATCGAAGCTGCGCGCGCCGCGGTCGCGGATCACTTGATGACGCTGCGCCTGTCGCCGAAGATTCTGCAGGTGCTAGGAAAAAATCTGCGCGACACCCAGGAGCGTATCCGCAGCCTCGAACGTCAGATCATGGAAATCGCGGTGAACGACGCCGGCATGACGCGCCAGGAATTTCTGGCGCGTTATCAGGAAGGCACGCCGACCGATACCGAGTGGCTCGAAAAATCGATCCGCGCGAAGCGCAAATATTCGTCGATGCTGGCCGCGCGCAAGGAAGATATCGAAAAACTGGTGGCGGAATTCGTGGCGATCGAAAAGGATGCTTCGCTGTCGATCAGCGAAATCAAGCAGATCGCGCGCAATGTGTCGGTGAGCGATGCGAAAACGCGCCAGGCCAAGAAGGAAATGGTCGAGGCCAATCTGCGACTGGTGATTTCGATTTCAAAGAAATACACCAATCGCGGCATGCAATTTCTCGACCTGATTCAGGAAGGCAATGTCGGCCTGATGAAAGCGGTAGACAAGTTCGAGCACCGTCGCGGCTTCAAGTTTTCGACCTATGCCACCTGGTGGATCCGGCAGGCCGTGACGCGCGCCCTCGCGGATCAGGCGCGTACCATTCGCGTGCCGGTTCACATGATCGAGAGCATCAATAAAGTCAACCGCGCCAACCGCGAAATGCTGCAGGCGATGGGCCGCGAGCCGACGCTGGACGAACTCGCCGCGAAGCTGGAAATGACCAAGGACAAAGTCGAGAAAGCACTCGGCATCGCCAAGGAACCGCTGTCGATGGATACGCCGATCGGCGACGACGGCGATGCCAACATCGGCGATTTCATTCCGGATGGCAACGATATCTCGCCGCTGGAATCCGCAACCGCGCAAGCACTCACGGAAGCCACCGGGCATCTGCTGTCGAGTTTGACGCCGCGCGAGGCCAAGGTGCTGCGGATGCGATTCGGGATCGACATGAATTCCGAATACACGCTGGAAGAAGTCGGCAAGCAGTTCGACGTCACCCGCGAACGCATTCGCCAGATCGAAGCCAAGGCGTTGCGCAAGCTGCGTCACCCGAGCCGCGCGAACCACTTGCGATCGTTCGTCACGGAATAATCGGGAGCTTCGCGGCGCATTGGAGTTTCGGATTTGGCTTGGTAAGGACGCGCGGATGACCTACCGCACCGCTACGATGCCTGCCACGTTTTCTGGCCCGGTTTCTCATCGAAGCAACTGAGAAGCTGGCCAACCCAGGCATCGAAGCCGGTCCTTATAATCTGCCGGGTTTCGTCCTGAATGCACCGATTCACCCAGACCGAATCCCGAACACTGGCGATCGAAGACCGCGATTATCCCGAGTGGCATCGCGGCCGAAAACGCTATGCGGTTTGGCTGATCGACGCCGACGTCGCGCCGATACGCGAGCGCGTGCAACGCGCGCGCAGCCATCTGCGCAATCGATTTTCACCACATCAACGGCCGCCGCACATCACATTATTTGTCTGCGGTTTCTGGAGGGATCAGGCCAGGCTCGAAGACGATTTCGATCCCTTAATGCTGGCGGTTCAATTGCGGGCGCTGAGCGCAGCATCCGTGGCGCCTTTTACATTAACTATTGGAAATCTCGACAGCTTCGATTCCGCGGCGTTTCTGGGCATCAGCGGCGCCGATGAAAAGCTGGAATCGCTGCGCGAAGCACTCGTGCAAGGCCGCGAGGAAATCCGCCAGGCGCCTTTTACACCGCATCTGACGGTCGGCTTGTACCGTGACCGGTTCGACAAGCGCGAGGTCGCGCAACAGCTCGCGGCGTTTCCGGAATCTGCACCGATCGAGTTGCAGGTGGATCGTATTCATTTCGCAAGCTATGCGGCACGCGAACTCGGCGGTGCCTTCGAGATTGTCGAAACATTTGCGTTAGGCGGCCGTGGTCAGCGGGGGTAATGCGAGAATGATGATGAAAACTGAGGAATGCGCAATGACTAGTCGCAGTCTGGATTCACACTTTTATGCGGTGTTTCTGCAAATAAACATCGGATTTGCCCGCTAAAGTTGCCTGCCAGGCACCATCGTCCATGAATATGAATGCCACTTTCAGCCGCGAAAAACTCAAATTGCCGGAAGGTCACGATCGGCTGCTGCTGCATTCCTGTTGCGCGCCATGTTCCGGCGAGGTGATGGAAGCGATCCAGGCTTCGGGGATTGCCTACAGCATTTTTTTCTACAACCCGAATATCCATCCGGTGAAGGAATACGAACTGCGCAAGCAGGAAAATATCCGCTTCGCCGAACAGCACGGCGTGCCCTTCATCGATGCGGATTACGATACCGATAACTGGTTCGCGCGCGCCAAAGGCATGGAGAATGAGCCGGAGCGCGGCATCCGCTGCACGATGTGTTTCGACATGCGTTTCGAGCGCACCGCGCTCTATGCGCACGAGCATGGCTTTTCGGCGATCAGCAGCTCGCTCGGTATTTCGCGCTGGAAGAACATGCAGCAGATCAACGGCTGCGGTGTGCGCGCTGCGGCGCGTTATCCCGGCATGGTTTACTGGGATTACAACTGGCGCAAGAAAGGCGGCTCGGCGCGAATGATCGAGATCAGCAAGCGCGAGAATTTCTATCAGCAGGAATACTGTGGATGCGTGTATTCATTGCGCGATACGAACCGTCATCGCCTTGCGACCGGCCGCGAACGCATCCAGATGGGCGTGCAGTTTTATGGTCGTGCGGATTTGGATTCCGCGGGAGTCGTATCCGAAAATTCTTCGAACAATTCACCCGATAATCCCGCCTGATCGCGCGAATTTTTCGATCGCTCCGGGTCGTTGATCCAGCCGCAGCCGACACCGCGTTTTTCTGCAAGTATTCGCAACCGGCTTGCAGCGCGAATGGCGGCTTGGGTAAAGTAGCGCCGCTTCAGGTGTCCGCAACGATCGTCTTCGTTGGGGATTAAACGGGAAGCCGGTGCGTAATCCTCCAACACGAGGTTTGCAATGCCGGCGCTGCCCCCGCAACGGTAAGCGAGCAAGACAAGCGGCAACACGCCACTGTGTGCAAACACGGGAAGGCGCCGCTTGAGGGATTCACATCCCGCTCGCAAGCCCGGAGACCGGCCTGGAACATTTCAAGATGGCTCGCGGAGGGCGCGCCGATCCGGTTTTCGGGCTCGCCCTATTGCCGTGTCTGCTGCATTCCTCATCGCGCCATTTCCATCCACCACGTTGTTCGTGCGCGGGGCGCGCATTTCAGGGAGAGCAGTTCATGAGAAAAATCATTTTCGGGGAGTTGTTGTGCTTGTTGTTTGCTGCGATCGCATCGCTTCCGGCCTACGCGGCCGACAATGCGGTTGCGGTTGATCCGGTCATCATCACCGCTACGCGCACGGCGGAAACGGTGGATGAGAGTCTGTCATCAGTCACCGTGATCACGCGCGCGGACATCGAACGCCTGCAACCGCATTCGTTGCAGGATTTACTGGTCGGCGTCTCCGGCATTTCGATTGCCAATACCGGCGGTTTGGGTAAGACGACTTCGGTGTTCCTGCGCGGCACCGATAGCGATCAGCTGCTGGTGCTGCTCGACGGCGTGAAGATCGGCTCCGCCACCACCGGCACCACCGCGTTCGAGCAGATTCCGGTGGATTTGATCGATCACATCGAAATCGTCCGCGGTCCGCGTTCCAGCCTGTACGGTTCGGAGGCGATCGGCGGCGTGATTCAAATCTTCACGCGCAAGGGTGCGGCGCAATTCACGCCGAATTTCGATTTCGGCGGCGGCAGTCACAGCACTTATCAAGGCTCGGCCGGCGTCGCCGGCAGTGTCGGCAATGCCTGGTATACGGCGGGCGTCAGCGGCCTCGATACGGCGGGCATCCGTTCCTGCAATGGCTTCGGCGCGCCGACCTACGTCGGTTGCTTTACCAACGATGTGGCGAATAAGGACGGCTACAACACCACCGCTGGCTTGCTGCGCGCCGGCTACCACTTTGGCGATCACGCCGAAATTTCTGCGGAGTGGCTGCGCGCCTACGGCAATACGCAATTCGATGGCAGTTCGTCGGACGATTCCAAGGTCGTGCAGCAAGTCTTCGGCGCGAACATCAAGCTGATGCCGTTATCGTTCTGGCAGACGATGCTGAACGTCGGCCAGAGCGAGGATCTGGAAACCGATTTTTATCAGGGCACCTATGCCGATACGTTCAACTCGATACGCAATTCGGTGTCGTGGCAGAACGATTTTCAGTTGGCGCCGCATCAGCAGATTTCGGTGGGCGGCGATTATCTGAAAGATCACATCAATAGCGACACCACTTATACCGTCACCTCGCGCGAAGACCTCGGCGGCTTCGTGCAATATCAAGGCGGCTTCGGCCGCAGCGATGTGCAGTTGTCAGCGCGCGCGGATCACGATCAGCAGTTCGGCGGCCACACCACCGGCAGTGCCGCGTATGGCTACAGCTTTGCGCCGAGCTTGAGAGTCGCCGCATCCTACGGCACTGCCTATCGCGCGCCGACATTCAACGAACTGTATTACCCGGACTACGGCCTGCCCGATCTCAAGCCGGAAAAATCGCGCAGCGCCGAGCTGGGTCTGAGCGGCCATGCGCCGGTGCAGAACGTAGCGCTGAACTGGTCGTTGAATGCCTACGAAACCTTTGTCGACGATCTGATTACTTACGACGCCGCGACTGGTGGCCCGGCGAATGTGGATCGTGCGCGCATCCAAGGCATCGAAGCGCAGCTCGGCGCGACGTGGCATCAATGGCGCGCACATTTGAATCTGGATTATGTCGATGCGCGCAATCGCAGCCAGCTGAGTTCAGACCAAGCCGCAGCCGGTGATTCCGATGAGTTCAATCATCTGCTGCCCCGACGTGCGCCTGAAAGCGCCGGGCTTGCGATCGACCGCGATCTCGATCATCACTTCAGCGTGGGCGGCACGCTTTACGCCGCGCAACGCCGCTTCGACGATCTCGACAACACCACGCCACTCGGTGGTTACGCCACACTCGATCTGCGCGCCGGCTGGCAGTTTCTGCCGTGCTGGCTGCTGCAGGCGCAGATCAACAATGTGTTCGATAAAGACTACGAAACCGCCGCCTACTACAACCAGCTCGGCCGCACCTATTTCCTCAATCTGCGTTACCACCCGAACTAGCGCTGCCGCTGCATCACGGAAAAATAAAGTGACTCAAGCGTTGCCATCATGGGCGGCTTGCGGGTTCGATTCTCAACGCAATGCCGCCTATTTTGATAGGGCTCGTTATCGGTTGACTTGAGACCAGGCTGATCATTGCGCGACACTTTGCACGACGATGGGTATGCGATCATCGCAAAGTGTTTACTTGCTCGAAAGCTCAAACCCGGCTGTTGGAACCACGAACAATCTCATGCAACCCGTGCATTTCACCGGCTGCGATGGACTGCGTTTGATCGCCGATATCGATGGCGATGCCGCTCATCCGCCGGTGATTTTCCTGCACGGCGGCGGCCAGACGCGATGGTCTTGGGGCAAGTCGGCGCGGAAGCTGGTCGATCACGGCTATTACGTGATTTGCCCGGACGCGCGCGGACATGGCGAAAGTGGCTGGGCGGCGATCCAGCGTTATGAGCTGGATGATTTCGTCGACGATCTGCGCGTCATCATCGCCACGCTGGCGCAGCCGCCGGTGCTGATCGGCGCTTCGCTCGGCGGCATTACCGCGCTGGTCGCAGTGGGTGAGAGTACGACGCCGCCGGCCTCGGCCTTGGTGCTGGTGGATGTTGTGCCACGCATCGATCCGGAAGGTGCGGAGCGCATCGGAAATTTCATGAATGCCGATCCGGATGGCTTCGCTTCGGTGGAAGCGGCGGCCGACGCCATCGCGGCGTACATTCCGCACCGGCCGCGCCCGCGCAATCTCGGCGGCCTGAAGAAAAATCTGCGGCAACGCGCCAATGGCCGGTTTTACTGGCATTGGGACCCGAACTTCCTCAAAGCCCAAGGTGCGAGCCTGCATCCGATGGCGCACTACGAGCGTCTCGCGCAAGCCGCGCGCGGCGTTTCCATTCCGACCTTGCTGGTGCGCGGCGGCGAGAGCGACATCGTCAGCGAAGAAGGCGCGCGCGAATTGCTGGGCCTGATTCCGCAGGCCGAATGCCGCGAACTGGCTGGCGCACATCACATGGTCGCCGGCGATAGCAACGACGGTTTCAGCGGCGTTGTGTTCGAGTTTCTGCAGCGGGTCAACACACCACAAAGCGGCTGAGGCTTTGCGCTCCTCGCGGGCGAAGCGCTGTGTAGGGCTGTGTAGGCTGAAGCGCTGGCACGGACATTGTTTGCAGCTAAGGACCAAAACATCCTTCGCATCAATAGCCAGCCGCCACCGTGCTTGGGAACCTCATGGAACCTGCTTACTTCGTCAGCCTGTGCTGTGCTGCCCGACAGCTATTCGATATCGATCAAGTTCCCGCAAGAGTACGCTTGCTCCACCCCGTGTTCGATTGAAATGAACAGACACAGGATTGGAATACGCTCGATCGTTCAGATGGCCGGCACGATGGCGGCCTTGTCGTTTTTATCCAGCTGCCGCGTCGGCGATCCGCATACCGTATTCGTCGATAATGGCCGGCTCAGCGCCACCGTTGTTCTGTCGACTTACGCCGAACGTCCCTGCATCAACGGCGTGCATACGGAAATCGTTGCCGCCGCGGCGGATCGCATCAGCAACGACTTTTTTCCTTCGGGTCCGTTCCGGCAGATGGTCGACAACAGCCGCCGCACCAATAGCGACTTCCCCGGCCATTTTGGCCAGATCTTCAGCTTCCCCGCGCTGCCCGGACAATACTTCATGATCCCGTACAAAGAGGGCGAACTGGACGTGCCGGCGCTCACGAGACGCAAGTTCAGCTTCACGGCAGTCGCCGGTGCAACGGTCTATATCGGCGAATTCCATTTGTCGTCAAGCTCGGAATGCGGGCCCGGCTTGGATATGGACGTGCGGGATGAATCGAATCGGGACCTCGCTGCGATCGGACGATTGAAACCCGGCACGACGATCGGCAGAACGATCAAAAACATCGCAGTTGCCCAATAGCGCGCGAGTAATTTTTCGTCGTCCGCAGCAGATTAAACGGACTATTCAGGCGGATCGACCAGCCGTGGCATCCAGCGAGATTAAACAGGCCGCACAGCAGTGTACTCGCTGAGAATCGAGAAGCTGACTTTGCGCTTGACGTCGATGAAGCCGGCGGCGCGCAGGCTCGCAGTGATCGTTTCCGGCGGCACGCATTGCTCGATGGTGTCCCAGTAATAGCGCATCAGTTCCGCCGCATCGCTGCTGCGCGCCAATCTGGGCACGATGGCGTGCATGTACCAGCGCAGCGCGCGCATGCCGGTTTCGCTGCGCGGCCGCGTAATTTCCAGCAGCAGCACGCGCCCGCCGGGACGTAGCACGCGCCGGTATTCGGCGAATGCGACGTCGAGATCGGCGACATGGCGCAGCGCGTAACCCATTGTCAGCACATCGAAGGTGGCATTCGTAAACGGCAGGCTTTCACCACGCCCCGGAACGATGTGCTCAACACCGCTCGCGCATGCCTCGGCGAGCATTCCGGAACTCGGGTCGACAGCGACCACCAGGCCGTTTTCACCGACCATTTTTTGCGCAAGCGTGGCGATCACGCCAGTGCCGCTGCCGACATCCAGCACACGCTCGCCGGGCGCAACGCCCAAACGGCGCAGCGCGTCGCCGCGATAATGCGCGCCTGAACCGAAGCTCATCAGGCGGTTGATCCGATCGTAATCACCCGCCGCCGAATCGAACAACTGCTGCACGCGCTTGATGCGCCCGGCTTCGTCGTCGTAGTAGTCCGTCAACAAGGGATGCGGCGCAAGCCTGGAGCCTTGCACGGCGCGCGAACCGCTATCAGTATTCATGCTTGATCCACCCTCGCATCGTTGTTGTTTATTCGTCGGATCGGGCGGCAAGGAATGATCCGAAAGCGCGTCAGTGCTGCGTCTTTGCCTGCGCGGCTTCGCCAACCGGCTCGCCGGTGTTTTTCTCCGCATCAGCGAGCATTTTTGCGAGGAAGCGCGTGGCCACCGGATCGATCTGGATCAAATATTCGCAGCCATCCACGCGTGAATCGACCCCCTTCAGGGTCAAGTCTTTTGTCGAAACGCGATAGTTGACTTCAAACGGGCTGGTCACCGTAATGACGACTTTTTCCAAGCGTTCCTCCAGAATTTTTGCAAGCGTTTGATGGCGGCAAGATGAGCAGTGATCGGCACCATTATGGAGCGGATTTAACCCTAGCCGCTCGCCGCGTTATTTCCCGACCGGTCCGCCGTTGCCGAACAGGTGCAGATCGCCATGCGCATCGAGCAGCAGCGCGGTCAGCGGCAGGCGATCCGGCCGCGACGTCGCGCTGAAACTTGTGCCACTGTCGCGGCTTTCGAGCAGCGTGCCGGCAAGGCCGCTGATGACGATGCCGCCGTCCTTGCGCTGCACGATATCCGTCAATGATTGCTGGGTTCCGGAAGGAATTTCGATCCAGCTCAAGCCTTGGTCGACGCTGCGAAATACATGGCCGCGCTGACCGGCGACGAGCAGGCTGCCATCGGCCAATACCAAACCCGTCCAGAACGAGCCGAGATTGCTGGTTTGCAGCAGCGACCAGCTATCGCCGCCATCAGCTGAGCGATAAATCGCACCCGCTTCGGAGGCGATGATGAGCAGCTTGTCTGCGCCGAAAATCTCGTAGAGATGCTTGTCGTCGCCATCCGGCAGCAGATCGAACACGGTCCAGTTCGCGCCGCCATCTTCGGTGCGCAGCGCCAGCCCGAACATGCCGACGGCGAAGCCATGATTGGCATCGGTGAAGCGGATCGACATCAGCGGCTTGTCGCTGCCGCGATCCTCGCGCTGAAGCTGCCAGTGCTCGCCGCCATCGGTGGTGTGCAGAATCACGCCATCATGGCCTGCGGCCCAGCCTTGTTGCGCGTCGATGAAACACAGGGAAGTCAGCAGTGCCTGCGTCGGTACGAAGGCGGCCTGCCGCCAATGCGTACCGGCATCGTCCGATAACAACACGACGCCATGCGCACCGACTGCCACCAGCCGCGAACCGGCAGTGGCTGCCGCGAGAATCGGCGCATGCATGGCATTCGGCAGTTGCATTGCGACGGGATTCGACGAAGCAGCGCTTGCAGAAGCCGGCAAGTCCGGCGGATCGGCAGCGGCTGGCGACAGCGCAGCGATCAAGCTGCCGATCGCAATCGCCGCAATGATCGCGGCTTTTTTTATCGCCGACATCCGCTGAATCCGCCGCATTCGCCGCACTTCACTCATGCGCAAACCCCGGCACATGCACCGGCTTGCGGCGCGGGAACAAGCGCTCCAGCACCACCGCAAATGCGGGCAGCGCGGTAATCGCCATCAGCATGTTGATCATGAACATGAAGGCCAGCAGCTTGCCCATATCGGCCTGGAATTTGAGCGCAGAAAAACTCCAGGTGGCAACGCCGATCGACAGGGTCAGCGCAGTGAAAACGGTTGCCACGCCAGTCTCGCGCAGCGCCTGCTCGAACGCCAGCGTGATATCGGTGCCGCGCGCGCGATGAATCTGCAAGCGGTTGTAGATATAGAACGCATAGTCGACGCCGATGCCGACCGCCAGCACCATCACCGGCAGCGTTGCGACGGTCAAGCCGATCGCCAGCCATTTCATGAAGGCATAGCCGATGAAGGTGGCGACCGTCAGCGGCAGGCAGCAGGCCAGCATCGCGCGCCAGTCGCGGTAGGCGAAAAACACCAGCAGCAGAATCGCTGCGTAAACGTAAAGCATCATCGGCACTTCTTCCGCGGCCAATACTTCGTTGGTGGCCGCTTCGACGCCGGCATTGCCGCTCGCCAGCCGCAGCGTGAGGCCGGGCAGCGAGTGACTCGCACGGAAATTTTTCACGGCTGAGATCACGCCTTGAATGGTCTTGGCCTGATGGTCCGCCAGATACAGATTGATCGCCAGCCACTTGCAACCCTTGCCCCGCAAACCCTTGGCTTCCTGCATCTGCGCGATGGTGTATCCGAGCGCATGACTTTCGCGCGGCACCGTTGCCATTTTCGGCTGACCTTCGTTGAGTGCGGCGTTGTAAAGCTCGGTGCGTGTGGCGATCGAATCGACACTGATGACGCCGCTGACGTTCTGCATTTCCCAGCCGAATTCATCGAGGAATTTGATCAGCTCGACATTGCCGCAGGATTCTTCCGGCGCTTCGGCGACCACGGTAATCCAGTCAAGCCCCACGTCGTAATGATCCGCGATCGCCAGCGAATCGAGGTTGTAACGCGCATCCGGCCGCAATTCAGGCGAACCCGGCTGCAAGCTGCCGACCACGCGCCCTTGCGATAACCACACCGCGGCCGCGAATACGATGAGTGTGATGCCGCTGACGATCAGCGCATTACGCGGTTCCGCTACGCGCGCCAGCTTCGCCATCAGCGCGCCGCGGCGCTCGCTATTGCGCATCGCGCGCTGCACCCATTCCGGCGAAAAATGCGAGTAGGACGCGGCCAGCGGCAGCATGGTCAGATTGGTGACGACCTTGTACGCCACGCCGATCGATGCGGTGATCGCCAGTTCGCGGATCATCGGAATCGGCACCAGCGCCATCGTGATGAAGCTGACGAAGGTGGTAGCGAGCGCGAGAATGCCGGGAATCAGCAGGCCGCTGAAACTTTTGCGCGCGGCGGCATACATGGTCGAGCCATTGGCGGTTTCGCGCACCATGAAATTGATCTGCTGCACGCCGTGCGAAACGCCGATGGCGAAGATCAGGAACGGCACCAGGATCGCCAGCGGATCAAGCCCGAAACCCATCAGGTGCAAGGTGCCGAACTGCCACACCAGCGAGGCCAGCGAGCAGATGATTTTCTGGAACGTGAGCGTCCACGAACGGCAGTACCAGAACACCGCGAGAATGGTGAGCGCCATCGCAATCGCGCAGAATTTGAGCACCGCGGCGGCACCGTCGGCGATGTCGGCCACTTCCTTGGCGAAGCCGATGATCTCGATTTCGAAATCCTGGTCCTCGAATTTCGCGCGCAGTTGCGATTCCAGCGCATGGCCGAACGCGATCGTATCCAGCGGCTCGCCGGTGTGCGGGTCGGGATCCATCACTTCGGCGGAAATCAGCGCGCTGCTGCTGTCTTTCGCCACCAGTTTGCCGACGTAATCGCCTTCCACCACGCGCGCGCGAATGCCGTCGATCACTTTCGGCGTTAGCGCTTCCGGCGTAATCGTGCCGCTGATCAGCGGATCGGCCTTGAAGCCTTCTTCGGTGATTTCGAGCGTGAAGATATTCGGCGTCCACAGCGAAATCACCGAGCCGCGATTGACACCGGGCAGGAAGATCAGCGCTTGCGTGACATCGAGCAGACGCTTCAGCGCGGCGGCATCCCAGATATCGCCGTGACGCGGACGCACCACCACCGCGATGCTGTTGGCGTCGAACAACTGGTCGCGGTATTGGTTGAAGGTTTTGATGTACTCGTGGCTGCTCGGCAGCATCTTGTCGAAGCCGGCCGAGATGCGCAGCTTCGATGCCTGCCAGCCCATCACCAAAGTCAACAAGGCGAACACGCCCAGCACCGCGCCCCGATGCGCGAACAGGAAGCCTTCGAGCTTCCGCACCATCGACGTCAGCATCCGTACTCCAGCCTAAAAGTTGTAGCCGACAGTGAAGCTGACGAAGTCGCGGTCGCTGGTCTGGTTCTGCGTACCACCGCCCCAGAACCAGCTATAGGCAAGCGCTGCGGTGATGATGTTGTGCTTGTTGAAGTTCAAGGTGAAGGTGCCGGACTTCACGCCCGATTGCCACGGCAGCGAGTTCGGCGTGTTGCCGAGAATGCCCTGCGACCAGTCGATCTGCGGCAGCCAGTCGAAGCCGAGATTCAGCACATTCGGATAGGTGATCTGGCTCTCCAGCGTGTAGCCGGCGGAGAACTTGTTCGGCAGGGCATAAGCTGGCAGCGACCAAGGCACGCCATCGAGCCGGCCGACGCCGGGATAATAAGTAACGCCGGCTTCGCCGAGAAAATAACCTTCGCGCGCGCCGAGTGTCGGCAGCAGGAATCCGCCGAGGCCATCGGTCGGCGAGAAGATCTGCAATGCGGATTGCTGCAGTTGATATTTGGCGCGATCGACCCAGCCGCGGCAGTAATGTCCATTGGCTTCGCCGCCGTCGTTGACGCAGGCATACAAGGGCTGCTTGCCGTTGGTGGTCGGCACCGAAGTATCGATCGCCACCGCATCGTTCGGGCGCCACGACAACTCGCCGCCAAGCGCCCAGTCACCCGCGTTGGTGTTGTACGAAACGCCGTAGAGCTGCCGATTGTTCGGATACTGGATGCGATACGCCGCCGATGGCGGATTGTCTGCCGCATACGCCGAGTTGACGGTATAAGTGACGAACGGAATCTTCGAGTTGAAATGCTCGTAGTAAAGCCCAAAACCGGCATCGACCCAGCTCGGGTGATAGCGCAGCGAAGCACCGTATTGCCCATGATTGCTGGCGCCGCTGTCGGATGCCAGCGGAATCGCGGAGCCGCTCGAAAATGCGGCATCGACCAGCGCCGTTGCAACCGCCCGCGAAGCCGCCGCACCGCCGACAAAATTGGGATTGGTGAATCCATTGATGAGGCGCGGACCGACCGCAGCGAAAGTCATCAACTGCGCGGTAGTCAGGCCGGTGCCGCCGGGATCACCGACCGTGCCCGGTGGCGCGTAACGGATCGCGCCAGATGCGAGTGCGGCTTGCACGATGGCTTCCTCGGCCGGATTACTCAGGTTGTTGAGACCGGTGTTGATCGAACTGGTCGGAATGAAAATCGCGCGATCATTGCCTTTGCCGACCGGGTCTGCGCTGGAGAAATAGGTGCCGGTGGGATCGAGCTGAAACGAATCCCAATGCCATTGGTAATAGGCTTCAGTGCTGAGCCCCTCGACGATGTCGCTGCTGAACGACACCATCGGCACCGGCCGCAGGATTTCCTTCACCTGGGTGCCAGCGACGTGATAGCGGCGCACGTCGATCGCGTTGATCGAGTTGATGCCGCCGAGCACGAAAATATCCTCGCCCCAGCTCATCACCTGATTGCCGACGCGAATGCGCATCGAGCGATCGAATAGATCGAAATTCTTGCTCAGGTAAGCATCCAGCAGCTGGAAGTTGTAGACCGAAAAGCGCCGCGCATCGGGTGCCAGTTCGGTGCGCTCGGTCTGGCCGATGCGCCAGTCGTAGAGTTCGGAAAAGCGCACGAACGCACTCCAGTCATCCGGTGCTTTCAACTGCAATTCATGCGTGCCTTTGACGACTTCCGAAACCAGATCGTACTTTTTGTAGTTCTGATCGCCATCGTCGGCGTTGAGGAAGTACGCATCCTCGGTGGCTTCCGGTAAAGCCGCCGAAAGTTTTGCGCAGCCGCCGTTGTCCTGGCCGATCAATTTGCAGGATTCCGCCTGCATTCGCATCTGCACGCCGTAGGAAACGGTGGAGTCGAACGCACCCGTATAGCCGCCACCTAAATTGAAGTTGAAGGCAGACGCAGACATCGATATGGCGGCGCAGAACGCGCCCGTCAAAACCGACATCCATCGCCGCACTGTTCGCCCGTTTGCAGGAGCGCCTGCCGTTAAACGCATCATCGAGAAGCTCCCGAACTCTTCCAAAGAACGCCAGTTGAATGTTGACTCACTGTTGAACACTGATCGATCGTCCCATCACGTTCGATCAAAAATTCCACCCAAATTTGCCGCGCAAACCATGCAGCGCGGCAACAACGAAACAACAATCCCGAAAACTTGCGATCAGCGCGCACCCTGACGGCGCAGATAATCTTCCGTGAACATGTCCGGCTTGGTGCGGCCTTCCTTGCCCGCGAGCCAATCGGTTTCCGGCTCGCCGATGGTGAAGATGTCGGCGAAATAACGGCCGCTCGGCAGGTCGTAGCTGACGTAATCCTGGCTCGCATCGCAGGCGCCGATTTCCCAGATCGGCGTCACGCTGCCTTCCTGCACGCGCTGCATCTTGCCCTGCGCGTCGTACATGTCGACGACTACCAGACCCCAGGTATCTTCATCGAGATAGAACACGCGATGCGGCGATGAATGACGCTGGCCGGGCCGCACATCGGCCTCGACCTTCCACACGCGATGCAGTTCGTAGCGGCGTGCGTCGGGATTCAGATGATCCTGCCCGAACATGGTTTTTTCGTTGAAGCGCTTGCCATCACGCAACGCGAAACTGTTGTAAGGAATATACAGTTCCTGCTTGCCGACCAGCTTGAAGGTATAGCGATCGAGCGTGCCGTTGAACATCCAGGCCTGATCGACGTAATAGGTATTTTCGAGGCCGATCAACGGCGCGTCGTAAGCATAGGTGGACAAGCGCCGCACGCGGCGCTGGCCCGGGAAATACTGCCAGCCTTCGTTGGTTTTTTGCAGGTAATAGACGCCCGCATCGAGCGTCCCCGCAAGTGCCGCCGGCGAAGTCGTCTCCTGATAAAAATAAAACTCCACGCCGTTCGCATCGGCAATGGATTTGGTGGTCGGCGCCTGAAACGGCACCAGATATTTGGCGATGTATTCGATCTTGGTGAAATCCGAGCCGCCCTTGGCCGGCGACAACATGGTGTAATTCGGTTCGATGCGGCCCTGGCCTTCGTAACGCAGCTTGTGATTCCACATCACTTCCGCGCCATTGCCGGGAATCGGAAACGGAATGCCGGAACCGGTGGCCGTGGCGAGGCCGAAACCATCGCCGGCTAGCGTGGCGATCTTCGCGTTCTCCTTGGTGCGGTCATAAACGATCTGCGGGAAACCGCAGGAACGATGGGTCGGATAAATATCCATCCGATAGCCCTTGATCGTCTTCAGCAATTCGAGCTGGCCCGGTGTCAATTTCGCCTTGTACTGATCGGCGTTGGCCGCGGTAATCGAGAACAGCGGCTTCTCGGCGACATAGGGATCGGGCCGCAGCTGGCCGATCTTCCAGCCGGCTGGCGCCTGCATCGCGCCACCGGTCCAGGCCGGAATGCTGCCGTCCTTGTTGGCGGCTTTTTCCGCACCGATCGGAGTCAATGTGGTGCCGAGCTTGGCAATTTCGGCATCCGGTGCAGCGGCATTCGCCGCGCCGATCGCCAGCAGCGCCGCGATCGGCGTCAGAATGATCTTGAATACGGCCATTGGGAATTCTCCATCGGAATACAGGACATCAAGCGGATATCAAAATGACATCAAACGGAACATCAAACCTGCCGCAACGGATGCCGCCAGAAGCGCACAATCGTCAGCGGTCCTAAAATCCAGCAAGACAGATTGATCGCGGCTTCGATCACTGACTTGCCATTCATCGCAGTGCCAAAAACTTTCTGTTCGAGATCGAACGACAGATCCATCGAGGCCAGATACACCATCGCGCTGCCGGCGCAAATGCCCCAGGGCACCGCACGCGAATCGCCGCGCAAAAGGCAGCAGGCGGAGATCACCAGCGCCAGCGCCATCCAGCTGTCGGCCAATGGAAATGAATTCTCGAAGCCAAGATAAATCGCGTCGCTGCGTGCCTGCGTTGCGCCGGAGGTGAAATAGATCAACCAGTAAAGCGCCGTTAAGCACGCGGCCAGCAGCATCAGCGCGGCGTGAACGCGATCTGCGCCAGCACCTTTCATGCGCCACGCATCGCTTGCGACTGCGCGTCGCATTCATGCGGTTCAACCGGGCTGATTCTGCGGTTCATTCCTGGGAATCCCATTTCGCTTGACAGGTTTATAACCTAGCATTTAGTGTGCCGTCCAGTCGGTACAGTAATTTTTTGCCGCATCAGCATTCTTTCTCGAAAAGGTAAAGGCTCGATGACACAGCTTGCAAAGGTCCGGGGGCGACCGAGTTCGCGCGACGGCATGCTCGACGCCGCCGAAGCGGTAGTGGTCGAAGCCGGTGCGACGCGGCTGACGCTGGATGCGGTAGCAAAGAAGGCCAGCGTCAGCAAAGGCGGCGTGCTGTATCACTTCCCGTCCAAGGATGCACTGCTGGAATCGCTGATCGAACGGCTGGTCACGCGCAATCAGTACGCGCTGCAAACGGCCGTCGACGCGCTTCCGAAAGGTAAAAGCCGCACGCTCAAGGGCTATGTCGTCAATTCGCTCGGCGATCCGCTGCACACCGATCGCGTCAGCGGCGCGCTGCTCGCGGCGATTGCCGGCGAGCCAAAACTGCTGGATCGTGTGCGCGGATTTTTCTCGGCGCGCTTCCCGCTGCTGGCGCGCGGCGTGCCGTTCGAGCGCGCCGCGATCGTGCATATCGCCACCGAAGGTTTGTGGTTCATGGAATTGATGCAGGTCTCGCCCTTCAGCAAAGCCCAGCGCGCGCGCGTGGCCAAAGCCCTGCTGCAACTGGCCGAAGGTGGAGCCACCCTGCCATGACCGCCTCGGAACCGTTTTCGGAGTCTGCGTCTAAATCCCCGATCGCCATCGGTACCGATCGCTATCGCATGCTTGCGCAAGCCATCGCCGGTCAGCCATTGCCGCTGGCGCTGCTCGATCTCGATCTGCTCGAAGCTAACGCGCAGGCGATGCTCGACCGCGCCGGTAGTTTGCCGATTCGCCTTGGCAGCAAGTCGATCCGCTGCGTTGAAGTGATGCAGCGTGTGCAGGCCTTGTCGCCGCGCTTTCAGGGGCTTTTGTGCTACTCCGCGCGCGAAGCCGCGTGGCTGTCAACGCAGGGTTTCGACGACCTGCTGGTGGCTTATCCCAGCATCGATCGCCGCGATATCGAAGCCGTCGCAACACCACTCGCGCAGGGCCGCCGTATCGTGTTGATGGTGGACGACGCCGAACAAGTCACCGCACTTGCCGCGCAGGCGCGTGCGCTGGGCGTGAAGTTATTGCTGTGCATCGATCTGGATATGTCGATGTCGCTGCCCGGCCTGCACTTCGGTGTGCGCCGCTCGCCGGTGACGACTCCGGCGCAAACCGTCGCACTGGCGCAGGCGATCGCGGCGCATCCTGCAGAGCTGAAACTGGTCGGGCTGATGGGTTACGAAGGCCAGATCGCCGGCTTGCAGGATGCGCTGCCCGGCAAGGCCATCAAGAACGCCATCGTTCGCGCGCTCAAGCGCCGCTCGATTGTGCAGTTGACCGCGCGCCGCTGTGCTTGTGTCGCGGCACTGCGCGAGGCCGGGTTCTCGCTGGAGTTCGTCAACGGCGGCGGCACCGGCAGTCTCGAAAGTACGCGCGAGGATTCTTCGGTGACGGAAGTCGCGGCCGGCTCCGGACTGTATTCGCCTGGTCTGTTCGATCACTTTGCCGCGTTCCATCATCAGCCGGCCCTGTGCTTCGTGCTGCAAGCGGTGCGGCGGCCGCTGCCGGATGTGGTGACCTGTGCGGGCGGCGGTTACATCGCCTCCGGCCCGGCCGGTGTGGATCGTCTACCGACGCCTTATTTGCCGGCCGGCATGACGCTGCTGCCGCTCGAAGGCGCGGGCGAAGTGCAGACGCCGGTAACGCTGCCGCAAAGCACGCAGCTCGCCATCGGCGATCCGGTGTTCTTCCGCCATGCCAAAGCCGGCGAACTGGCCGAGCGATTCGATCATTTTCTGTTGCTACGCAATGGCGCAATCGTCGGCAGCGCGCCGACCTATCGCGGCCAGGCGCAGAATTTTTTCTAGCTTTCAGGCTTTAATCTTTTCGGATTTTGAGGATTGTCTGCATGAGCGCAAATGCTTTGGTTGAGACACGCAGCGGCTCGCGGAACACGCAAGGCTGGCGCAACTGGTCCGGCGTGGTGGATTTCACGCCGGCGCAATTTCATCGGCCATCGACTCTGCACGATTTGCAAGCCATTGTGCGCGACACTGCCGCCGCGGGCCGCGGCCTGCGCGTGTCGGGCAGCGGGCATTCGTTCGTGCCGTTGGTGCAGACGGCCGATACGCTGTTGTCACTATCGCAATTGTCCGGCATCGAATCGCTGGACCCGGCCACCGGCCGCGCGACGATCTTTGCCGGAACGCAACTCAAACCGCTCGGCGCGATGCTCGAAGCGCGTGGTTTTTCGATGGCGAATCTCGGCGATATCAACGTGCAGGCGCTGGCCGGCGCAGTCGCCACCGGCACGCATGGCACGGGCTTGTCGCTGGGCGCGATTTCGTCGCAAGTCACCGGCCTGACGCTGGTGATGCCCGATGGCGGCGTGGTCGAATGTTCGGCCGCGATCGAGCCGGAATTATTCGCCGCCGCGCGCGTGGCGCTCGGCAGCCTCGGCGTGATGGCGAAGATCGAAGTGCAGCTGGCACCGGCCTTCAAACTGAAGCTGACCAAGCAGTATATGGAACTGGATGAATGCCTCGAAGCGGCGCCTGCGCTGGCGGCGAATCATCGCCATTTCGAGTTTTACTGGGTGCCGCATACGCGCGGCACGCTGGTGAAAACGATGGACCCGGTGGACCAACCGGAATCGAAACGCTGGCTCACGACGATGTTGGAGTTGGTGCTGGAAAATGGCGCGCTCGGCCTGCTTTCGCGCATCGCGCGCGCGCAGCCGAAGTGGACGCCGCACATCGCGCGGCTGATCGCGGCGTCGATCAAGGGCGATACCAACACGATGGTCGCCAGCAGTCACGCGGCGTTTTCGTCGGTGCGGCTGGTGCGCTTCAACGAGATGGAATACGAACTGCCGGCGGAACGCGGGCCGGAAGCCTTGCGCGAACTGGCGGCGTTCGTCGAGTCGAAAAAAATCCAGGTGCATTTCCCGGTCGAGTTCCGTTATGTTCGCGGCGACGACATCTGGCTATCGCCATTTTATGGCCGCGACTCGGTGGCGATTTCGGTGCATCAATATGTCGGCATGGATTACGAACCCTATTTTCGCGGCGCCGAGGCGATCTTCCGCAATCACGGCGGCCGCCCGCATTGGGGCAAGATGCATAGCCTGGTCGCAAAGGATTTACAGGCGATCTATCCGAAATGGGACGACTTCCTGCGGCTGCGCGAACGCATCGATCCGCGCGGCATGTTCCTGAATCCCTATCTGCGTACGCTGTTCGGAATCTGAAGATGAAACCGCGCTGGCGTGTGCTGGCGATCTATGCTGCGGCGAGCGCGGCGATGCAGTTCGAGTGGTTGCGTTTTGCGCCGGTGACGGATGCGGTGGCCGCACAATATGGCGTGAGCATCGGCGCGGTGGGCTGGCTGTCGCTGGTGTTTCCGCTGCTGTTCCTGCCGCTGGCCTTGCCGAGCGGTGCGCTGGTCGATCGTCTCAGCGTGCGCAGTTCGCTGCGCATCGCGGTGATCGGCATGCTGCTCGGTGCAGTAGTGCGTTTGTTGATTCCGGGCTTTGCGGGCTTGCTGGCGAGTCAAATCGTTATCGCGCTGGTGCAGCCGCTGTTGATGTCGCTGGTGTCTCGCTTGGTGCTGGCTTGGTTCCCGACCGAGCAGCAACTCGATGCCACCGGCTTTGCCACGATGGCCTTGTTCGCAGGCTTGGGCTTTGCGTTTGTATTGGTGCCGATGATGTCGCCCGAGCACATCAACGGCGGTTTGTGGATCGACGTGCTGGCGTTGTGCGCGCTCAGTGCCAGCGTGCTGCTGACGCTGCCGGCTGATCCCAAAATTGCGTCGACGGCCAACGTCAACTCCGATGCTTCATCGTGGCTGGTGCGCGTTGGAGTGCTACTGAAAACTGCGCCATTTGCGGGAATCCTGCTGCTGATTTTCCTCGCCAACGGCTATTTCAATGCGATCTTCACCTGGTTGCAGCCGCTGCTGGAACCGCAGGGCATCGATGCCAGCCGAGCTGGTTTGATCGGCCTGCTGGTGCTGATCGGCGGCATCGCCAGTATGGCCGCCATCGGCAAGCTCGACTCCGGCTCGAAATCGGTGCGGCGCGTGGTCGTGATCGCAGCGCTCGTGGGCCTGCCACTGACCGCACTGCTGCTGGCCGGCATTCCGTTCCTCGCGCTGTGCGTGGTCGCCGTGATTCTCGGCGCGCTGATGCTCGGCCCCTTGCCGCTGCTGATCGAACTGGTAGCCACCACCGCCGGGCCGCAGCTGGCCGGCACCGCCGTCAGCGCGTTCTGGCTGGCTGGCAATGCCGGTGCGGCGGCAGTGATTGCTTCGCTCTCGCCGATCGCCGACAGCGGCAATTGGACGCTCGGCGGTGCGCTGCTCGGCGGCTTGCTGTTGGTGGAATCGCTGGTCGCGGCGATGCTGCTGCGATCGGATTCCGGCGTCATCAAATCGGTTTGATCGCAGCTTGATAGCAGCTTGCCGCGAAGAATTTCATATTAAACGTGACGGCGTTTTACTGTACCGTCCAGTTGGTATATTAAATGCTTAAGCAATTCGACCGTCAACGACGCATTTTTCTGTCGAATGGATGTCTCAAGTCGGGAAATAAAACCTCAATCGTGGTTGAAGTGATCGTGATGAAGTCAGGCGGCTTATGAAAAGACGTGATCTGAACAATAGCTGGATTCCAGGCTTGGACTTGGGCTTGAACCTCAGCTTGAGCCTGGCGCTATGCATGCTGCTGGTCGGCTGCCATCACTCCGGTTCAAGTTCATCCGGCAGTTCTTCAACCGGTTCCACTTCGAGCGGCGGAACGCCTGCGGTGCTGCCGGCCAAAGCCTATTGCGTACTGCAAAGTCCACGCTTGCAGATTGGTTCGTCGCCGACCTTGACCGTTGACGGCGTGACCTACACCAACTCGCATCAGCCGGATGCGCCGAGTCCGCTGGAAACACCGATTGCCAACCCCGGCCCGCAGCCCGCCGGCAGTTGCAATGGCAATAAGCAATATCGTTTTGGCACGGGTTTGTACGACACCACCGGCCCGCTCGGCGGCGATCCGACCGGGCATGCGGATTTCTTCGGTGAAGTGCTGCCGCCGCAGGTGCCGAACGGCATTCACACGCGGCCTTTTGCGCGCGCTTTCGATATCGAATCGCCCTGCAATAACACGCGCGTGATGTTCGTCTCGGTCGACATGATGGGCATCTCCGGCCTGCTGCATCAGGAAGTGATGAAGCGTATCGCTGCGGACAGCACGCTGAGTGCTTTTTACGATATGCACAACGTCATGCTGTCGGCGATCCACACGCACGAAGTCGATGGCGGCTTCGGCCTCGGCGTGCTGCCGGATTTATCCGGCGACCTGCCGGCAGTGCTGAACAATGTGCTGATCTACGCCGAGAGCACCGTCATCAGCAATCCGACGTACGACGACGATAATTTCAATGCGATCGTCAACGGCATCGTGCAGGCGATCCGCCGCGCGCATGCCAATCTTCAGGCGCATGCGGACACCGCTGGTATCACGCTCGCGGTGAGTCAGTTGCTGAACGCCAACACCAATCGAGACCCGCCCGCGTATCAGCAGGATTCGCCTTCCGAGCGTGCGCAGTACACCGATACCAATGGGCACGAAGTGCCGGTCGACAAACGCTTCCTGCAATTGAATTTCGTACGTAGCAACGGCACGCCGGTGGGCGTGCTTAACTGGTTTGCGGTACATCCCACCGCGATGGGCAATCATGCGTTGCTGATGTCGAGCGACAACAAGGGCTATGCCTCGCTCGGCTTCGAGCGCCTGATGGGCACGCAATATGTGCCGGATGCGGATGGCACGGCCACGGGCGTCGACAACTTCGTTGCCGGCTTCGCGCAGACCGACGAAGGCAATTCGATTCCCGATCTGTTCGTGTTCGACAAGGATCTGAATGGCAATGATGGCAGCGGCCAAGGCGTGCCCTATCAATTCCGCCTCGGCACCGATGATCCGTACAACTTCAACCAGACCGGCTATGAACTCGGCGAACGCGAAGCCACCGCCGTCAGCGGCACCAAGCAGCTGGCGGAAGCGCTGACCGATTTCACCAAGGGAACCGCCATCAGCGGGCCGGTCGACTACCGCTTTTTCTATGCGGATTTAAGCGCGGACCTGATTACCGATCCGGTGGTGCTGTCCGGTCTGACGTTCGCCGACGAGCC
>CAJCJH010000114.1 GCA_903970615.1 Rhodospirillales bacterium | reverse complement strand
CCCGAGCATGCTGGCAGATACGCGGGCGCTGCTGGATGCGCGCGGTTTCGAGGTCTCGGCGCATACCGGTGTGACCGGGGATTATGTGTTCGAGCGGGCGTTCGTGGAGAAGTGAATGGACTGATGGGAAATCAGCTTCGCAAGAATCTCCTGCTGAAAACTCCTCACCAACTCTTACCAACTTCTTACACCTCCTTATGGGGGCGTCCTTCGGATCAATCCATCCGCATCGAATTGCCGAAGCAATCTAGCGCTTAATGCCGGAAATATTCGGGCCGCCCGGCGGTCCACAACTCACCCCAAAGCTTGCCGCCGCCATCCACCGTCAACACTTCGCCGGTGATGAAACTACCCGACGGCGCGCACAGATAGACGCAGGCTTCGGCAATCTCGGTGGCCGTGCCCGGCCGTCTCATCGGATTCGCGCGGGCAAATTCCGCATGCGCTTCCGGCGGATAAACTGCCAGTCCTTCGGTCGCCGTCAAGCCCGGTGCTACGCAGTTGATGCGGATGCTCAGTGGCGCCCATTCGATGGCAACGGTGCGCGTCAATCCGACGACTCCCGCGCGCGCGGCAATGGTGTGTGCGACTCCCGGCAAGCCGCGCTCGGTCACTGCAACGATATTCACGATCACGCCCGGCCGTGCGGCATCGCGCCAGCCCTGTGCGGCGCGCTGCATCATGAACCAGGTGCCGTTGAGATTGTTATTGACGACTGCGCTCCAGCCTTTCGGCGCGAAATCGATCGCCGCCTGCGGATACTGGCCGCCCGCATTGTTGATGAGAATGTCCGGCGCTCCGAGTTCGGCACCAACCCGCTCGAACAAGGCATTGATCTGAACCGGCTCGCGCACATCGGTGACTTGCGAAATCAACACCGCGCCTTTTGCCTGTGCGAATGCGCTGACGCGATCGAGTTTTTCCGGCGTGCGGCCGCAGATTGCAACCTTCGCCCCGAGCTTTGCCAGCAGCAGGGCAGTGGCGCGTCCGATGCCGCTGCCGCCGCCTGAAACGATAGCGACGCGACCGGCGAACAGATCAGTTCGATAAACCGTTGGCGCCGTCCACAAGGCCTCGGCAGAATCGTTGCCGGTGAACGTTTGCGGTACTCCCGGCGGAGCGGTCTGCGTCATGCGCGCAGCAGTTCGCCTGCGATGATCATCTTGCGAACTTCGGTGGTGCCGGCACCGATCTCCAGCAGCTTGATCGAGCGATACAAGCGGTTCACTTCGCTTTCCCAGATATAGCCGCTGCCGCCATGAATCTGGATCGCATCGTTCAATACCTTGTTCATCGTTTCGGCGACATACATCACACCTGCGGCGGTGATCTTGTGAATCTCGCCGCGGCCGCCTTCGTTCTCATCGATCACATTGGCGGCGCGTAGCGTCTGGTACGTGAACAGGCGCATCGATTCAACCCAGACATACATGTCCGCGAGCTTGGCTTGGATCATCTGGAATTCAGCAATAGCTTTACCGAACTGCTTGCGCTGCTTCGCGTAGTCGATCGACAGCTGCAAGGCGCGTTCGGCAATGCCGAGGCAGATCGGCGAGATCATTGCGCGCTCGAGGTCGAGGCCGCTCATCACCACCTTCACGCCATTGTTCTCGATACCGACCAGATTTTCGGCCGGCACGCGGCAATCGTCGAACACCAGTTCGGCGGTCTGGCTGCCGCGAAAACCCATTTTTTTCAGCTTCTGCGCGACCTTGAAGCCGGGATAATCCTTTTCGACGATGAAAGCCGAAATGCCTTTGGCGCCGGCATCCTTATCCGTTTTCGCATACACCAGCAGCACATCCGCAACCGGTCCGTTGGTGATGTAAATCTTGCGGCCATTGAGCACGTAATGATCGCCCTCGCGGCGCGCCGTGGTGCGCATCGAGCCGAGCGCATCCGAACCCGCGCCGGGTTCGGTCAAGCCCAGCGCGCCGATCGAAGTGCCCTTGCACATGGCTGGCAGATATTTTTTTTTCTGCGCCTCGCTGCCGTTGCGAAGTATATTGTGCAGACACAGATTCTCGTGCGCCACCCAGGCCAGCGCCAGTGCATGGTTCCAGCGGCCGAAGGCTTGCAGGATCAAACCCGACGTGAAGACATCCATGCCGGAACCGCCGAAACTCTCGGGTGCGGTGATGCCGAAATAGCCAGTGCCGCCGATCTTCGGAAAAATCTGCGCAGGCCACCATTCCTCGTCATCCATGCGCTGTGCGAGCGGATACATCTCCGCCTGCGCGAAGCGATCGGCTTGCGCGAGAATGTCCATCTCATCGTTGGAAAGGCCGCTGAATGCCTGCAGCACACTGGGTTTTTCCGGGATCAGGCTGCTGTCGTCGGCCATTGTTTCGGACTCGTTTAATCGTGGTTTTGCGTTAGCTTCGATCCTAGCAGGCGTTTCGATGCAAGGGCTTCATCCATTGAGATGAGTTCACGCCACGCACGCCTCGATCGCATCGATCAACCCCCATGCAAGCGCGGTTTCCGCGCGGATACGCGCGCCCGATAACACCAGCCATGCGGTGCGCTGACGGCCGATCCTGCGCGGAATACTGACGGTTCCGCCAGCGCCCGGAATCAATCCATAGCGCAGTTCCGGCAGTTGAAACCAGCTGTCGGGTGCTGCGACCAGCTTCCCGGCGAACGCTGGAAATTCGATGCCGGAACCGATACAGGCGCCGTGCAGATACGCCGTCGTTTTCGCTGCGCTGCGCAACAGCAGACGGCCGGGCAAGGCCAAACAGCGAACCGCATGCGCAGTCGCCGAATCAGGCGATGAACCAAATTCGCGCAGGTCGCCGCCGGTCGAGAAGCAGGCGCCGTTGGCATCGATCAGCACCGAGCTGATTTCTTCATCTGCCAGCGCCAGCGTCAGCGCTTCGATCAAGGCGTCGCGCACTTCGATCGTCATGGCATTGCGATTGGACGGCCGGTTCAGCGTCAGCCTGAGCTGATGCGCAGATCGATGAAGTTCGACCGGCGCTCCCGAATTGCAGGCTGCAGCCGCTGGTGGATGAAAATCTGAATACCACTGACGAAACTCGCGGCCACCCTGCAGCGATGCATACGCCAGCGACTCCGCGATCAATCCCTGCTCCGCATCCAGGCGCGCGGTCAGCCGCAAGGTCTGCACCAGCGTCGCAGCGGCCAGCGGATGCGCATGGATATTGTTCAGCAGCGGCGTCAGGCCGGTGATGCCGGCAACCTGCATATCGCAGATTTCCGCCAACGCCGAGCGTTCACCGCCCACGGCGATCACCGGCGCAGGCACTTGCTGCAACCAGTCGAGTATCCGCGGATCGGTTATTTCATTGGCATCCGCAGCATCCAGCAACAAAAACGGCGCAGCCAGAAGTGGCGACGCTTGCGGTCGCGGATCGTGTGCCAGACGCATCAGTTCTGTGGCGGATAGCAAATCCATGAGTCGTTATCTACTCTGCTTTACTGCCTTGTCCAAGCCGCAATTGACTGACCAAACCCGCCGACTGCATCTATCCAAAAATGCAGCCGCGTCTCCTACCCGGAATGGGTGATGCCGATTTGCCTGGGCGCTCGTTATTGTCGCGCCATTGCTTGAGTCAGGAAAAAAATCATGGCTGATGTTCCCGTTCTGGTCGAGCGCCGCGGCACAGTCCAATGGATCACGATCGACCGGATCGAACGACGCAATGCGCTGAATGAAGACGTGGTGCGCACCATCGATGCCGCTATCGTCGATGCGCAGCGCAGCCGCGACATTCGCGCGATCGTACTCACCGGTGCCGGTGACAAGGCGTTTTGCGCCGGCGCCGATCTCGCGCGCAACGCCACCGGTTCGGCGTTCGCCATCAACTTTGCCGAGCCGCGACATTACGTCGCGGATTTCTTCAAACGCCTGCTGGAATGCCGCTTGCCGGTGATCGCGCGCGTCAACGGCGCGGTGATGGCCGGCGGCTTCGGCATCCTTTGCGCCTGCGATCTGGCGGTGGCCGCGGACGATGTGAAGTTCGGCACCACCGAACCGAAAATTGGTGCGACGCCGATGATGATTCTGCCGCACATGCTGCGCATACTGCCGCCGCGGCGGCTGCAGGAAATGTGCATCACCGGCGAAGTTTTCACCGCGAAAGAACTGCTCGAATGGGGCGTGGTGAATTACGTCGTGCCGCGTGCTGAACTTGATTCAAAACTCGATTGGCTGCTGGGTCGCATCACCGATAAATCGCCGACGGCGATACGCCTCGGCAAGCAGGCATTCAATGCGATGCGCGACATGGATCTGCGCGCCTCGCTCGAATACGCGCAGGTGATGATTCCGGTCATGGCCTCGACCGCCGATGCCAAGGAAGGCATGAGCGCGTTCCAGGATAAACGCAGCCCGGCCTGGACTGGCCGGTGAGCGAATGCCTGCGTATCGGCTGTGGCGGCGCATTCTGGGGCGATAGTCCAGAAGGTCCGCGCCAGTTGGTGAATTCCGGACAGATCGATGTGATGGTGCTCGATTATCTGGCCGAGATCACCATGTCGCTGCTCGCCAAAGCGCGCGTGAAAAATCCCGAAGCGGGTTATGCCACCGACTTCACGGAAGTTGTGGCCCAACTCGCACCGCAAATTGCCGCGCAGAAAATAAAGGTCGTCACCAACGCTGGCGGCGTCAATCCTCAAGCCTGCCGCCGCGCGCTTGCTGAAAAACTCAGCGCGCACGGAATTTCACTGAAGATCGGCATCGTCGAAGGTGACGACCTGCTTTCGCTTGACGATCAATTCCGCAGTGCCGGCATTCGTGAGATGTTCACCGGCGCGTCATTTCCCCAGGCAAAACTTTGGAGCAGCAATGCCTACCTCGGCGCTTTGCCGATCGCGGCAGCGCTGAAGGCCGGTGCGGACATCGTTATCACCGGCCGCTGTGTCGACTCCGCGCTGGCGCTCGGTCCACTGATCGCGCATTTCGGCTGGGCGGCCGACGACTACGATCGGCTCGCCGCAGGCAGTCTCGCCGGTCATGTCATCGAATGCGGAACGCAGGCCACCGGCGGTATCGTCACCGACTGGAAAAACGTCGTCGACGATTGGGACGACATGGGTTTCCCGATCGCCGAATGCCGCAGCGACGGCAGCTTCGTGTTGACCAAGCCTGCGCACAGCGGTGGCATCATCACGCCGGAAACCGTTGCCGAGCAGATCGTTTATGAAGTCGGCGATCCGGCTGCATATCTTTTACCGGATGTCACTTGCGATTTTCGCCGGGTGCGCGTGGTGCCGGCGGGAAATGATCGTGTCGAAATCAGCGGCGCGCGTGGCCGTGCGCCGACTTCGCAGTACAAGGTATCGACCACGTATCAGGACGGTTTTCGCGCCAGCGGCTCGATGATGATCGGCGGCGTCGATGCCGTCGACAAGGCCAAAGCGGTGGCTGCCGCAATATTGAAACGCACGCGGCGCCTGCTCGCCGAACGCGGCTTTGCGGATTACAGCAGCGTCGATGTCGAAGTGCTCGGCAGCGAAGCCAATTGGGGGCCGCATGCGCGCGCGCAGCAGACGCGCGAAGTCGTGTTGAAACTGGCGGTGAAGCATGTAGAAAAAGCCGCGCTCGAAGTATTCTCGAAAGAAGTCATTCCTGCCGCAACCAGCATGGCCCAAGGCATTACCGGATTCGCCAGAGGCCGGCCATCGGTGACGCCGGTCGTGCGCCTGTTTTCGTGGCTGGTGGACAAAAGCGAAGTGCCGATCGCGGTGGATGTGGATGGTGTCAGGCTGGATTTCAGCCCGGTCTGTCCGGTTGCCGAAGCGAGGGTTGTGCCAGAAGTCCTGCCGGCGGACGAGTCGGCATCGAGCACCGCGCCCGCTGCCGCAGCAAGCCGCAGCGTGCCGCTGATCGCGCTCGCTTACGGCCGTTCCGGCGACAAGGGCGATACCGCCAACATCGGCGTGATCGCGCGCCGCGACGACGATCTGCCGCTGCTGCGGGCACAATTGACTGCGCCAGCCGTGGCTGGATATTTGTCGCATCTGGTGAAAGGTCGCGTCGACCGCTTTGAATGGCCCGGACTGCATGGTTTCAATTTTCTGCTGCAGGATGCACTCGGCGGCGGCGGGATGGCGAGCCTGCGGCACGATCCGCAAGGCAAACTGCTCGCGCAGATTTTGATGGACTTTCCGATCCAGGTGCCGACGACCTGGCCAGCACCACAATCCACGAGGCTTCAATCTTGAACAGCACGCTTGCCGATTGGCCATTCAACGCGGTGCTGGTCGCCAACCGCGGCGAAATCGCCGTGCGCGTATTGCGCACGGTGCAGAAGCTGGGACTCAAAGGCATCGTCGTATATCACGCGGCGGATCGCGCAACGCTGGCGGTGAAGATGGCGGATCAGGCGATCGAGATCACTGGCGCCACGCCGGTTGCGGCGTATCTCGACGCCGCGCAGATCCTCGCTGCGGCAAAAACCAGCGGTGCCGGCGCGATCCATCCGGGGTATGGATTCCTTTCCGAAAACGCCGGCTTCTGCGCCGCGGTCGAAAATGCCGGGCTGATTTTCATCGGGCCGAAACCCGCGCAGATCACGCTGATGGGCGACAAGGTGCGCGCGCGTAATTTCGTCGAAAAAGGCGGCTTTCCGGTAGCGCCTTCCGCGATCGAGGATGACGATCCGCAAACCTTCAACGCGCGCGCGCGGAAAGTGGGAACGCCGCTGCTGATAAAACCTTCTGCCGGCGGCGGCGGCAAGGGCATGCGCATCGTGCGCGATCTCGCCGTGCTCGATGAAGAAATCCTGCGCGCGCGCAGCGAAGGCCAGCGTTATTTCGGCGATGGCCGTTTGTATGTCGAACGCTACATCGAGAATCCGCGGCACATCGAAGTGCAGGTGCTTGGCGACAGTCACGGCAACGTGGTGCATCTGTTCGAGCGCGAATGCTCGGTGCAGCGGCGCTTCCAGAAGATCGTCGAGGAAACGCCTTCGCCGGCATTGAGCGCTGAACTGCGCAACCGCATTTGCGAAACCGCCGCAGGCATCGCGCGCTCTGCCGGTTATCGCAATGCCGGAACCGTGGAGTTCATTTTCGGACCCTCCGGCGAGTATTACTTTCTCGAAATGAACACGCGCTTGCAGGTGGAACATCCGGTGACCGAGGAAATCACCGGTAAGGATCTGGTGCATGAACAACTGCGAATCGCCGCCGGCGAGCCGCTGGGCTACACGCAAGCGCAAGTGACCGCGCAAGGTCATGCGATCGAATTCCGCATCTACGCCGAAGATGCCAGCCGCGGATACACGCCGACTACGGGCCCAATATTGCGGCTGCAAGCGCCGCAGGGTGAAGGCGTGCGCTGGGATAGCGGCGTGCTGCAAGGCGGCGAAGTCACTGCAGCCTTCGATCCGATGATTGCGAAGCTGATCATCCGTGGCCGTGATCGAAGCGAAGCGATCGCGCGCGCCGATAAAGCGCTGAAAGACACAATCCTGCTCGGTTGCAAAACCAACACGGCGTTTCTGCGCCGCTTGATCGCGCATCCTGCATTTGTCGCGGGCGATGTCCACACCGGTTTTCTCGACGCCAATCCGCAGATCGCCGCCGAGCCGGAATTGTCTGCTGAGACTTTGCGCGCGCTATTGGCCGCAGCCGCGCTCAGCACGCGCACGCTGCGCGATGGCGCCGACGCCGTACTCGATCTGCATGCAGCGATCGGCGCCTGGACCAACTGAGGCCACGATATGCACCACGCTTTCAGCTTCAATGGCGACGATCATCTGCTGACGCTTTCGCGCACGACGACAGCTTACTGTCTGCATCTCGGCGACGAGGTTTACGCGATCGATCTGCGCAACCATCAGGACGACACCGCGACTCTCGTCATTGGCGAGCAAAGCCTTGAAGTCGTCATCGCCACGCAGGGCGATGAGGTTTTCGTGCATCTCGATGGCGAGGTTTATCAGCTGCGATACCGGCATCCGCTGGAGCGGCTCGCGGCGAGTCAGGCAGGCAATTCCGAAGATGCGATCCGTGCGCCGATGCCTGGCAGTCTGGTTGTGGTTGCGGTGCAGGCGGGCGATGCGGTGGTGCGCGGCCAGCTGCTGCTGGTGATGGAAAGCATGAAGATGGAAACCACGATCAACGCACCGCGCGATGGCGTGGTGCATGCCATCACTTACGAGAAAGGCCAGACCTTCGATCGGGATGCCATGCTGATCAGCCTGCTGCCGCTGGCAATCGAGAAGTGACGAAGTGAAACAGAAATGAAAAGGATCGAATCCAGACTCAACACGGCTTCTGCGGAATTCCTGGCGAACGCGGCACACAACCGGAAACTCGCGGAGGCGTTCAAGGAAAAGCAGCGCGCCGTGCGGCATGATCGTCCGGCGCGGGATATCGAACGACTGCGCGCGCAGAACAAGTTGCTGGTGCGCGAACGGCTGGCGCAACTGTGCGATCCCGGCACGCCGTTTCTGGAGCTTTCATCGCTGGCGGCGAACGAGGCTTACGACGGTGAAGTGCCGGGCGCCGCGGTGGTCAGCGGCATCGGCATCGTCGCCGGACGCGAAGTCGTCATCAATGCCGGCGATGCGAGCGTCAAAGGCGGTGCATGGTATCCGCTGGGCGTGAAGAAAACGGTCCGCGCGCTGGATATCGCCATCGAGAACCGGCTGCCGGTGGTGCATCTCTGCGATTCCGCCGGCGGTTTCCTGCCCTTGCAGGCGGAGTTGTTCGCAGACAAGTATTACGCTGGTCGCATTTTCCGCAATCAGTGCATGCTCTCGAAGATGGGCGTGCAGCAGGTTGCCGTCGTGCTGGGCCATTGCACCGCAGGCGGCGCCTATGTGCCGGGATTGTCCGACTACAACATCATCGTGCGCGGCACCGGCGCGATTTTCCTGGCGGGGCCGCCGCTGGTGAAGGCTGCGACCGGCGAGGAAAATACCGTCGACGAACTCGGCGGCGCAGATATGCACACCAGCGTTTCCGGCACGGCGGATTATCCGGCGTCGAGTGAGCAGGAGGCGATTGCGATCGCGCGCGACATCGTGGCGCAATTCAGCCGCCAGCCGAAAACCGCGATCGAATGGCAAACGCCGGAAGCGCCTTATTACGATGGCAGCGAGCTTTACGGCGTGCTGCCGCGCGATATCAAGCAGGGCTTCGACATGCATGAGGTCATTGCGCGCATGGTCGATGGCAGCCGCTTCCATGAATATCAGCCGGCCTATGGCAAAACGCTGATCTGCGGCTACGCGCATTTGTGGGGTTACAAGATCGGTATCCTCGCCAACAACGGCGTGCTGTTCAACGATAGCGCGCTGAAGGGCGCGCACTTCATCGAGCTGTGCAATCAGAACAAAACGCCTCTGGTGTTTTTGCAGAACATCACCGGCTTCATGGTCGGCCGTGAATACGAGCGCCGCGGCATTACGAAAGATGGCGCGAAGATGATCATGGCGGTATCCAATTCCGAAGTGCCGAAATTCACCGTGATGTGCCACGGCTCGTTTGGCGCGGGCAATTACGGCATGAGCGGGCGTGCGTTCGATTCGCGCTTCCTGTTCTCGTGGCCGCAAAGCCAGACTTCGGTGATGGGTGCGGAGCAGGCTGCGAATGTGCTGGCGGAGGTCAAGATCCGGCAGCTTGCGAAGCAGGGCAAGTCGCTCTCGAAAGCCGATATCGACGCCATCCGCGAGCCGGTGCTGGCCGATTTCAAGCGTAAGCAGAGTGCTTACTGGAGCACCTCGGAAATCTGGGACGATGGCATTCTCGATCCACTGGATACGCGCAACGCACTCGGCATCGCCCTCTCCGCATCCTTGAACGCACCGATCGCCGAACCGCGTTACGGCGTGTTCCGAATGTAGATTGGCGATGACCGATCCGCTCCTTGCCTATCAGCGGCTTCACCGGCAATCGCTGCAAGAACCAGAGAAGTTCTGGGCCGACGCGGCGCAGGCCATTCATTGGGATCGGCCGTGGGATCGCGTGCTCGACGATCGCCATCCGCCGTTCTATCGCTGGTTCAGCGGCGGCCGGCTCAACACCTGTTACAACGCGCTCGATCGACACGCCGATGGCGGCCGTGGCGAACAGCTTGCACTGATCTACGATAGCCCCGTCACCGGCACGCAGCGGCGTTACACCTACGCGCAATTGCGCGACGCAGTGGCGCGAGTTGCCGGTGCGCTGCGCGCGCAAGGTGTCGGCGTCGGCGATCGAGTAGTGATCTACATGCCGGTGGTTCCCGAAGCGCTGATGGCGATGCTCGCCTGCGCACGCCTGGGTGCGGTGCATTCGGTGGTGTTCGGCGGCTTTGCCCCGATGGAACTTGCAAAGCGCATCGACGATGCGCAGCCGCGCGTGATCGTCAGCGCATCCTGCGGTATCGAGCCGGGTCGTATCATCGAATACAAGCCGCTGCTTGATGAAGCACTGCGGATTTCGAAGCACGCCGTCGATCGCTGCCTGATCCTGCAGCGTCCGCAACGCGAAGCATCTTTGCAGGCCGGGCGAGATATCGATTGGCATCATGCCGTCGGCAATGCCGAGGCGGTAGCTTGCGTATCGATAGCGGCGACCGACCCGCTTTATATCCTCTACACCTCGGGCACTACCGGCAAGCCGAAAGGCGTTGTGCGCGATTGCGGCGGCCATGCCGTCGCGCTGATGTGGTCGATGAAAGCACTCTATGACATCGATGCGGGAGACGTCTTCTGGACAGCCTCCGATGTCGGCTGGGCCGTCGGCCATTCGTACATGGTTTATGGGCCGCTGCTCGCCGGCGCGACCACGCTGATGTACGAAGGAAAACCCGTCGGCACGCCGGATGCCGGTGCGTTCTGGCGCGTCATCAGCGAGCATCGCGTGAAGGCGCTATTCACCGCGCCAACCGCATTTCGCGCGATCAAGAAAGAAGATCCGCTCGGCAAATTGACCGGCCGCTACGATCTCTCCTCATTGAAAACTTTGTTCCTCGCCGGCGAAAGATGTGATCCCGACACCGTCGCCTGGGCCGGCAGCATGCTCGGCGTGCCGGTGATCGATCACTGGTGGCAAACCGAAACCGGCTGGTCGATCGCCGGCAATTTTCGCGGGCTCGCGCCGCTGCCGGTCAAGCCAGGATCGGCTTCCGTGCCGGCGCCGGGATACGACGTGCAAGTGCTCGACGAGAATGGTGCATCGGTCGCCGGCTGCACGGTCGGCAATCTCGTCATCAAGCTGCCGATGCCGCCCGGAAGCCTGCCGACACTGTGGCGTAACGACGAGGGTTACATCGATAGTTATCTGTCGCGCTATCCGGGGTTTTACCTGACCGGCGATGCCGGCTATCTTGATGAACAGGGTTATGTCTGGGTGATGTCGCGGATCGACGATCTCATCAATGTCGCCGGGCATCGGCTCTCTACTGGTGCGATGGAGGAAGTGCTGGCGAATCATCCGGACATCGCCGAGTGCGCGGTGATCGGCGTGGCCGATGCACTCAAGGGCCAACTGCCGGTTGGCTTAATCGTGCTGAAATCCGGTGTCACGCGCGATCCGAGCCTGATCGTCAACGAACTGATCGCCAGCGTGCGTGCCGAGATCGGCGCGTTGGCCGCGTTCAAGACTGCGCATGTGGTCGGCCGTCTGCCGAAGACGCGCTCCGGCAAAGTATTGCGTGGAACGATGCGTGCAATCGCCGATGGCCGATCGTTCACGATGCCGGCGACGATTGATGATCCAGCCATCCTCAATGAACTTGCATCGATACTCACTTCTGGCGCCAATCGAGATCGTTGATACGGTTTTAGATCGAGCCATTCCGCGGCGAATCGAATCCGGCATCGCGGCGCCAATGAATGCTTGATCGCCCGCATTGGCCGCGATTTCGATGGGCTTGATTGCGGTGTTTATCAAATCCCGCGCAATGCAATCACAGTACAGATGCGAGCAGTGAAATCCTGGCCAAAGCCTGCACAGCGAGTGTTTACTTGTCGTCTAACCAGTTCGGGTGATGCTCGCATCGGAGTGCGACATTACGGTTGAGGGCGACTAAAAAGATACGCTGGAGGGGATGTGATGGCGAAACAGTACGGCAAACCTCATAACTTATTGCTTGCGATGCTTGCGGCATTGTCCTCGGCGACGATCGCGCAAGCCGGAAGCTTCGATCTTGGCAACGACACCTCGCTCGACTACAAACTGACGATGGCCTATGGAGTCGCCGTTCGCACGGAGAGTCCCGCCAATGCATTGATCAACGGCCCGGTCGATCCATTCCAGGTTCTCGTGCTTCCGCCTGCGCAACCGGGACAGCCATTTCAGTTCGGCGGCTTCTCGCATACCGGCTTGTCCACGACGATCAACTTCGACGATGGCGATCGCAATTTCAAGCAATGGAGCTTCATCAACGATCGTGTCAGCGGCTTGCTGGAACTGGAGTTGAAGCACGATAACTATGGTTTCATTGCCAGCGGCGATGCTTTTTATGATGAGGTTTACCACCAGCCCAACGACAACGATTCGCCGCTGACCGTCAATAAAAGCGGGCCTGTAGACAAGTTCACGAAGGCGACCCGCTACTACGATGGCCAGCGCATGCGCCTGCTGGAAGCCTATGGTTATGCGGACTGGAATCTTGGCGGCGATATCAATCTCAACCTGCGCATCGGCAAGCATGTTGTCGCGTACGGCGAGAGCCTGTTCTTTCCGGGCATCTCCGGCGCACAGGGCACGGCCGATGCCACCAAGGCGTTCGTGCCAGGTGCGGAAATCAAGGAGATTCTGCTGCCGGTGAATCAGGTTTCGTTCCAGCTCTCGCTGACGAACGATTTGTCGCTGCTGGGCTATTACAAACTGGATTTCAAGCCTAACGAGATTTTTCCGGTGGGCGATTATTTCTCACCTTCCGATGCCGTTGGTCCTGGTGCCACATTCGTTTATGGCTCTGCCAACCCGGCGAGTTCTGTCGGCGACTGTCCTGGACTCCTGCAAAATCTGGTGGTGGCGGGCACAGGCTTGCCGCCGGTTATTCCAGCGGCGGCGGATACTGCGGTTTGTGCGCAAGTGCTCGCACCATTCGCCGGCGCAGATGGCGCACCAAAATTCATCTATGCCACGCGCGCTGGAGATATCCGCCCGGATCGTTGGGGACAGTACGGTGGCGGCGTCAAGTATCAACTGACATCAGACTTCAGCGCCGGGCTCTACTACTTGCGTTATGACGATCCGAACCCGACCGTGAATCTTAATTATGGCTACCCGCCATTCACGACGAACCCGGTCGTCACCACACAGATCGTCAATCAGCAGGCGCCAACGACTTACAACATCAAGTATTTCGGCGGCACGCATTTGTATGGTGCGAGTTTTTCCACCATCGCCGGGCCGTTCAATGTCGGTGGCGACATCATCTATCGGGATGGTGCTGCGATGGGCGCCAAGGCTTATGTATCGGGCGTGCTGAGCCCGATCTTCACCCGCGGCCGCGAGGGTAGCATGCAGGCGTCTGCGATTTATGCGACGAATCCCGGCTTCTATTTCAACGATCTGGCCTGGGTCACCGAAGCTGGAATCCACCACTTGTTCGGTCTGGATGCGATCCCGGCCATACCTGGCCAGATTCCCGTAGGCGGCGGTAATCAGCCGTTTTACAGCAATAACGCAGTGGGCGTGCAGACCCTGATTATTCCCACTCGTCACAATATTTTCGAAGGCTGGGATTTATCGACGCCGGTGACCTTCAGTGCGCTGGTCACCGGTACGCCGGAACTCGCGGGCGCTTTCGGCGCGCTTTATGGCGCAGGCGATGAAAGACTAGGTGCGATGGTCATCATGAGTTATCTCGGTAATCTGCAATTCGGATTGGGTTACAACTGGTTCTTTGGCGATGTCCATAAAACCATCGGCAACAGCACACTGAAAGCGAACCCTTATACCGACCGTGATTACGCCACATTCAATATCAAATACGATCTCTGAGCAGGCTTGTAATGAATACGTTGCGGCAGATCGGGTCTCGCGCCAAGCATGAGTGATGACGACTCCATAGCGAAGCTTCCGGTTGCTTTCGACGCGCGTAATTTCCGGCGCGCCTTGGGCAGCTTTGCAACCGGAGTCACCATCATTACAACGCGAGCGGCAGAGGATATTCCGCTCGGCCTGACCGTCAGCAGTTTCAACTCGGTATCGCTGGAGCCGCCGCTGGTGTTGTGGAGTCTTGCCAATACTTCGCGCAGCCTCGAAGCCTTTCGACAAGCCAAGCACTGGGCGGTGCATGTTCTGGCGACGCATCAGGAGTCGTTGTCCGGCCGCTTCGCCCGCGCCGGTGAAGACAAGTTCGCCGGGCTTGCGCTCGATGAAGGCATCGGTCGCGTGCCCTTGTTGCCCGATTGCACTGCGCGCTTCCAGTGCCGCAATGCGTTCCAGTATGAAGGCGGCGATCATGTCATCTTCGTCGGCGAAGTGTTGTCTTACGACTTCACTGAAACCGCGCCGCTGGTTTTCCACGGTGGACGTTATGCGCACGCAACGCGCCGCGATTCTCCGGATCATTCGCCGCGCGGTGCGGAAATCGCCGGCAGTTTCAGCGAAGATTTTCTCGGCTATTTATTGGGCCGCGCACATTTCCGCTTCTATGCGCGCATTCGCCCGCTGCTGACGCAAGAGCGACTGAGCGACGAGGAATTCTTCGTGCTGTCGGCGCTGACGCTGAAGCATTCCGTCAGCGATATCAGCCTGGGGCAAGGTCTATCCGGAATGCTCGAAAAAAATGCGGAGGAAATCCTCGAAGCATTGGCTGCACGCGGACTGGTTCGCGTCACGATTGGAAGTCCCACTGCCTACGAGTTGACCGAGACTGGCGCGGCCTGCGCAGTGCGCGTCATCTCCGCAGCGAAATCCGTCGAGCACGAAGTGTTGGGATCGCTTGGCCCGGCGGATTCGCCAGCGTTGAAGTCGCTGCTCGGGCGCTTGCTGACCGTGATCGATCCCGACGCATCAGCCTTGTGGCAGGCGCCGAAGCAGATTCAATCCTGAGCATTGCAGACATTCATACATGGACTAGGGCATGTAATGGCCGCCGTTCACATCAAGTGTCGCGCCGGTGACGACACTCGCGTAATCCGATGCCAGGAATAACGCCGCCCGCGCGCATTCTTCATCCGGCGGGATGCGCCTGAGCGGAATCTGCGAGGCAATCTGCTCGATCAGGGTTTCGACCGGCACACCATTTTCCTTGGCTTGCCATTGTAAATAGCCTTCCACCGGTGCGCCCCACATCCAGCCCATGTGGACGTTATTGACGCGAATGCCATCCGGCCCGACTTCCTTCGCCAGGAATTTTGACGCCACTGCTAATGCGGCTTTCGATGCGGCATAGCCGGCTTCGCCGAGCGGCGGCACCACGCGCGCGGCCATCGTATTGATGTTGACGATAGACCCGCTGCGCTGCTGCTTCATCGCCGGCAGCACCGCTTGCGTTAATTTCAAGGTACCGATCAGATTAGTATTCATTACCGCCGTCCAACTCTCCAGATTGGCCGTGCCGGGATAATCCATATCGCCGTGAAAATAGGCGCTGTTAACCAGCGCATCGATACGGCCGAAGGTTTCCAGCGCAGCGGCCGCGAGGCGCGCGCACTGCTCCCGATCCGAAATATCCGTTGCGCATTTGAGTACTTTGCAATCACTGTTGACGGCGGCAATACGCCGCTCGGCATCGTCGAGCTTATCCTGGCTGCGCGCAGCGACGACGACTCCTTTCGCACCTTCGCGCGCGGCTTCCACTGCGAGCTTGACGCCGAGTCCCGGACCAATGCCCGAAATGATGATGATCTTCTGCGACAACAGCATGGAAGTTCTCCCTTGATTGTTATGAGTGATTCAAGAAGTCGTCGATAAATGCCGCTGGCTGTAATCGGTGAAGTCCTTACGAATGCCTTCGGCAGTCAAGCCGAATTGCTCCGGCGTGTAGTCGTGTCCACCCGAATGCGAGCTTGCATCCGCTTCGAGCCAGCGCTGCATTGCGGCGCGAACCGCTTCGGTCAAAGGCCAGCCGATGAAGTGGTAAATCTGTTCGATCACTGCCATCGGTTGTTTCACGGTGTGCTTGAAATCGATGTCGATGAAGCTGCTCTGCGGTGCAGTCGTGCGCACGCTCATCGTATGCAGCTGAGCGCGCCGCATAATCTCGTTCCATGACTGCCCGACTTGCGCGGCATTCGTTGTCTCGCTGTAGATGCAATGCAGGGTGTGAACAAAGCTGGCGATAGATGGAATGCTCTGCACTGGATCGCGGTGTGTCAGGATCACCTGCGCGCCTGGAAATACTTCCAGTAACACCTTCATCCGCAACAGATGATGCGGCGCTTTCAGCACCCAGCGCTGACCCTCGATGCCGCGCCGGCGTTTTTGCCATTGCAGGAATTTCAACATCCTTGCGAGATAGTCATAAGCGGGCGTCTGATCGGTCTGGTCGAGCCATTGCATATAGCCGGGCACATCCGCATAGGCGTTGAACGCGGAAAGGAGTGAATGCTCCATCAACATCACTTCTTCTTCCGCGGCCTCGTTCTCCATTGGATGAATCGCCAGCAGTTTCGGCATGGCCTGCGTCATCATCGAAACCAGTTCCGCACCTTGCTGTCTGCGCGCATCTGGGTATGCGGGATCTTCATCCGGAAAAGGTACCGGGAACTGCGATTCCCAGAACGACATCCACCAGAATCTTGGATCGCAGGACAACAGGCGATGCAGCTTGGTGGTGCCGGTGCGCGGCATGCCGACGATGAACAATGGCGGCACGATGATCTCATCCTCGATTTCCGGATGGCGCCGGAAATGGTCTTCGACCAGCAGCCGATTGCTCAGCTGGACCAGCAGTTTTTGCCGTATCAGGTAAACACCGGTTTCGGATAAACCCGCATCGTTATTGAGTGATTCGCATAAGGCATCGAGGCCTGCGCGAAAACTCGAATCACCAAAATCGTTCAGTCCATTGGCCTTCGTCCGGGCCTCTTCGAGCAGTGCTGCGGCTTGAAACGCAGAGGTGGGCGTTGTCATGCCGCGAGTTCTCTTGTCAGATCGGTAAGGTCGGCGAAGGCGACGACCCGCGTTTGCGGATGAACAGGCTCGGCGGCACCGACCCATCGAAAGCACATCGTTCCCTGGTCGTGTCCTGCAGTTTCAAGCCAGTTCGGCCGCGCCGGGTTTTGATGTGCGACGATCAACGTAACGCTGCCGTCGGCATTGCGAATGGCCGAATGCTGGTTCACGCAAATCCGGTGATAGCGATAGTCCAGCGATTCCATCCACCAGTTGTTGATCTGCAAATTCCAGAATCTGCAGTCCGGAATGCGCGGCAGGTGAACCACCAGCGCCTGGTCCGGTTTGAGCTGCCAATGGCCGTGGTAGTAAAAAATATTCGGGTCGCCACCGACACGCTGGCACAGCGCCTGATCTGCCGGCGGCAGCTGGTTCGATTGCGGCAGATAGCTTTGCGCCCAGTTCGCAAACAGCGTGGCGGTGCCTTCGACAAATTTCGCCGCGCGATCGAGTCCCTGCACCAGACGCGCCGCACTCAGCGGCTCTGGCGCGCTTTCCTTGCTGATACGCGAAATGCTCAGTTGCGCCGCGGTTTCGGTTTTACGGTCGAGAAAAGTCTGGCGCACGATAACAGCATTGGTGTCGGCCTCCATCTTCAGCCAGTGGCCCGGCTGTGGCGTTGCGCTAAGCACGATTTCGAAGCGCCCATTGGCGTCGAGCGTCAACGCACCGGCATCCAGAAATCCGGTTTGCACCATCTTGCCATCGGTTTCGTAGCCGCCTTTCTGGGTGCCGAAACTGAGATAAGGCACGGTGCCGCGGCTGCCGCTGATGCGGTAAATATTGCGGCCGTTGAGCCTCGCCATCAAGTACAGATTGTCCGGGTTATCAGCGCCGATCTTGCCGGTCTCGTGCGACGGTGCGAAGAAGCCAGGAAAATCGCCATCGGCGAATTCCAGATGCATTTCCAGGCCGATGCGCAGCAGGCGTGTCAGATAACGCCAGCCTTCGGCGCGGTCGAGCACATCGGCTGGCGCCTCCGGCCGCAATATCTGCCGGCCTGCCTGTTTCAGCGCATCGCAGAAGGTGTCCCACGCCTGGCCGGAAACGACATCGGCTTCGACAGTCATGATTTCTCCTCTCAGGTTCCGCAGAGAGTCGCTGCGGCATTGGTTATGGCAAGACCTTAGGCATGCTGGCGCATGTCGTCATCCTGCGAATGGAGGAGTCGTCAAGCTGCGTGATCGGTTGAACTATGCATCCTCATCCGCACCCAAAGGCTTGCCATGCAAAGCAGCGAAATGGAACAGCGTTTAGGCCGGCTCGAAGCGATCGAAGAAATCCGCCAGCTGAAGGCGCGCTACTTCTTTTGCAGCGATCGTAAGGATCCGGCAGGCATGCGCGCGTGTTTTGTCGATGGCCCTGTGCTTATCGATTACGGTGCGCTGGGCTGCTTCGATACCGCGGATGCCGTCGTCAAAATTTTCGAGGATATCGGCTGTCATCCACACATGGTGGAGATGCATCACGGCGTCAATCCCCTGATCGAAATCGATGATGACACGCATGCGCACGGCAACTGGAGCCTGCAATATTTCCTCATCAACACGCAGACCCGTGGCGTCACGCAACTCGGCGGTTATTACGAAGACCAGTATGCGAAAGTCGATGGCCGCTGGAAAATTTCAGCCACCCGTTTCGTGGTCAGCTCAACGCTGGCTTTGAGTCTTGGCGAGAGCGGTATTACCACCCTGTTCGCCGGCCGTGCGGCACCGCTTCCGCAGTAGGAACGCGATCGATGACTCCACAGCAAAACCCGGTTTCGCCCTGGATGGATGACGAGCTTGCGCTGTTCCGCGACAGTGTTGCGCGTTTCGTCGAAGCCGAAATGGTGCCGAACGATGCACAGTGGCGCGAGCAGAATAATGTCGGCCACGAAATCTGGCGTAAGGCCGGAGCGATGGGATTCCTGTGTACGGACATTCCGGCCGAATATGGCGGCGCAGGCGGTGACTTCCGCCATGAGGCCGTGGTTTACGAGGAACTCAGCCGCCGCGGGCTTACCGGCTTCGCAAGCGCGGTCCATAGCATCTGCGCACATTACCTGCTGAATCACGGCACCGAAGCGCAGAAACATCGCTTCATTCCACTACTCGCAAGCGGCGAATATGTCGGTGCGATCGGAATGACAGAGCCAGGCGCCGGTTCGGACTTGCAAGGCATACGCACGCGCGCAGTGCGCGATGGCGACGACTACATCGTCAATGGCTCCAAGATATTCATCACCAATGGCAGCCTAACCGGATTGCTCGCGCTGGTCGTGCGCACCGATCCCGCCGCCGGCTCGAAGGGGTTTTCGATCCTGATGGTCGAGACGAAAAGCTTGAAGGGTTATCGGGTCGGGCGTGTGCTCGACAAAATGGGCATGAAGGCGCAGGACACGGCCGAATTGTTTTTCGAGGACATGCGCGTTCCGGCTGCCAATTTGCTCGGTGGCGAAGAAGGCCGCGGCCTCAGGCAGCTGATGAGCGACCTGCCTTATGAACGTGTGATCCTGGCCGTTTCGGGCGTGGCCGCGATGGAGGGCGCGCTGGCGGCAACACTCGCTTATGTGCGTGAACGCAAGGCGTTTGGCCATGTCATCGCTGAATTCCAGAATACCCGATTCAAGCTCGCCGAAGCGGCAACGATCACCCGTGTGGCAAGAACCTTCGTCGATCGCTGCATCCAGGATGTCATCGATGGCCGGCTCGATACGGCAACCGCATCGATGGCGAAATATTGGGTGAGCGACATGCAGCAGCAGGTTATTGACGAATGCGTGCAACTGCATGGCGGCTATGGCTACATGAACGAGTATCTGGTCTCGCGCATGTTCGCCGATGCGCGCGTGCAGCGCATTTATGCGGGTACCAACGAAATCATGAAAGAGGTGATCGGCCGATCCCTGTTGTCATGAAGTAAGTTTATTCAAGCGAGAAGTAATGTATTCGTGGTGGATCGGCAGCTTGCGCCGAAACGCTGCGCGGATCTCATTACATCGGATTTCAGCGCGGTCTTGAATGACTCACTCGACGGCCGGCGCGATTTCAACGGTGATTCCTTCGAGCGCGTCGTTCACCGGAATCTGGCAGGATAATCTGGAGTTGTCTTTCAGCGGCACGAACTCTCCCAGTGCTTCCAGCATCATCGTTTCGTCGCTGCTCTTGAGCGGCAAGCGATCGAGCCATTCCGCTTGGATATACACATGGCAGGTTCCGCAGGAGCAAGCGCCGCCGCAGGTGCCGTCGATGCCGAGCCGGCCATCGCGCAGCGCTTCCATCAGTGGCGCGCCGACGGTGGCGGCGACGATATGATCGGAGCCATCGCGGGCCTTGACGCGGACTTCAGGCATCGGGGCAACTCATCGAAGTGGATATGGAAGCGTCCGTTTAACGGCGCAGGCCAACGCCGGCGCCGCAACGGCGACGTTCGGGATTTCAGACCTGCGTGGGATCGACTTCCACGTAGAACTGCTTGAACCACTTGCGGAACTGCAGGATGGGACCATCGCCATCGCAGAGCAGCGGGTTGGGGCGATAGCGTTTGTTGTTCCAGACGATGAAATCGACGCTCTCGAAGCCCGCGCTTTCCTCGCCCTCGGCGGCGCCGATCATGTGGTCGATCTGCTTCAGCGTGAACGCCAGTTCGCTGCTGCCCGCGGCATAGTCGACGTGGCGGAAACACATATTCATCTGGCTCTGGGCGTGGGTGACGGGCACCGTGTACGAGATCATCGTCGCGGTAATCGGCTGGTCGGTCGCCGGATTTTTCTGGTTGAAGCGCATGACGTTGAGGCCGGGGCCGTAAGACTTGCCGACGATATAGCCGCGGCCGATATCGATGTTCATCAAGGCGCCGTCGTAGCTGACCTCGACCGGTGGGATCATCGGTGCGTTGTGGAGGAACTTCAGGTGTGCCACGTCCGGGCCGTTCTCGGCGATTTCCTGTATGCAGGTGTTGGCGGTCCAGGAGCCGCGGCGCTTGCCGGTGTAGCCGGTGGCATCTTCCAGCTCGGGGATGTACGGCAGTTCCCAGGCTGGCGGCTCGCAGGCCGGGTGATACCAGGACCAGATCATCCCGTATTTCTCGATCGTCGGCAGCGTGCGCAGCACCGCCTGCTTCTTGGTGACCGGTGGCATCAGCTTGGCGTAAGGAATTTTCTTGCACCAGCCGTTGACGTCGTATTCCCAATGATGAAAAGGGCAGCGCACGTGCTCACCGCAAACCTTGCCGCCGTGGCCGATGTGCGCGCCGAGATGCGGGCAGTAGGGATCGGTAACGCCGACCTTGGCGCCGTCCTCGCTGCGGAAAAGCACCCATTCCTGGCCGAAGCAATTGATGTTGCGCAGCTCGCCTGGTTTGAGGTTCTCGGAATAGTCAACAAAGTACCAGCCCATCGGCACCGGAAACGGCGCGCGTTGCAGCGTCTGGGACTCCAGCAGCATCTTCAGATTCATCTCACCCATGTTCAGGCTCTCCTTGAGCGACGCTTATTGATGTTGCGCGATAGCCAATGCCACTTCGCCGATCGTCAATCGGCACATTGGCAGTTTGTTCGCAAGCGCGTGGCATGTCTTAGTCCGTTCAGAGGATGAACCGCCGCGGGCGGAATCAGGCGCGCGGCAGTTGATCCTTCGACTGGATGAAAGCTGCACCGTTCGGAATCGGCGCGCCGCGCAGCACGCGCATGAATTCCGGCACTTCGATGATGAATGTCGCCAGCACGCCGGCCGCCGTCAGCGCCAACGCGATCTGGCCGGCGAGCACGCTGCGCGGCAGCAGAACCACCAGCAGCGCCACCATGAAAATGCTGGACGCGAAGCCGCCGAGCGCCATCGTGAAGAATTGCGCGCGGCTGTTGCGATGGCTATCGAAGCGGAATAGGAAAAAGGTTTCGATCACGGTCGCCGGCAACTCGAACACGCTCTGGCTGATCCATGCCCCCAGCAAATGACCCCATTCATGCACCAGATAACCCACCAGCAAGGTCAGCAGCGCAACGCCGATACCGAGCGCGATGATGAAACTGCCGCTGGCCGTGGCGTGTGGCAGGTACGCCTGCCAGGCCGCCAGCGTCAGCGCGATCACCAGCACATCGCGCAGCAGCAATGCGATGAAGCGTTTCCATTGACCTTGCATGAGGAAGACTCCGGTTCGTTCAATTGCGCGGTGGCAGCGGCAGCAGCGCCGATACACGCTTCATGTGCTCGGCATAGGCCGGGCGGCGTTCACAGCTGCGCGCATCCATCAGCGGAATGCTGGCGAACACGAACATCGCAGTCATCGCCAGCGCGCCGGGGACGATCCACCACCAATCCTGCGGCGCGGCGATAAGACCGAACAACATCAGCCCCCACCAGAAGCCCAGCTCGCCGAAATAGTTCGGATGCCGCGACCACGCCCACAGGCCGGTCGTGATGAAACCGCCGGGCTGCTTGCGCTGCGCGATGAACGCATGCAGTTGCAGATCGGCTACCAGTTCGATGACGACCGCGCCGAAAGTCACGCCGCCGGCCAGCGCATCGAGCAGCGACAGCGGCACCGCCGTGCGGCTCATCACGGCATAGATCGCCAGGCAGCCGAGAAAGACCTGGATCGTCGGAAACAGATGAATGCCGAACAGATCGGCCCACATCGCGGCCTTGCCCGCACGCGCGCGCACCAGCGGATAGCGCCAGTCTTCGTGCTGCAGACCACTCCAGTGCAGCGCCCAGTTGGTGGTCAGCCGGATCGCCCAGAACCACACCAGCGCGGTGACGATCCAGGCACGTGGATCGCGGGTCGAGGCCGGATAAGTCGCCATCCAGTACGCCGCCAGCAAGGGCGGAATCACGCTCCAGTAGGCGTCGTAGAAACTCGAATTCCGATAGCGCCGGCTGAAGCCGAAGATCACCAGGGTTGCGACGATATCGGCGATCAGCGCATTCCACGGCGCTGACACGGGCAGCCACATCAGCGCGACGGCACCGGCCGCAAGGCAGGCGAGATACGCCACTACGATCAACCCCAAGGCTCCGGTTTTTCCCATTTCGTGTCCCAGTTTTTCGGCGTTGTATTTGACGTTATTTTTGACGCTCTGTGGCGAATGACTTCAGGCCGCCTGCGGCAGGATTCCGCGTTCGCGCGCCATCGTAATGGCGGCGTCTTCAATCATGTCTTCTTGACCGCCGATCATCTTCTTGCGGCCCAGTTCAACCAGAATGTCGCGCGAGGGAATGCCGTATTTCTTGCCCGCGCGGTCGGCGTGCAGCAGGAAGGTGGAATAGACACCGACGAAGCCGAGCGTCAGCGAGGAACGGTCGACGCGGACGATGTGATCCATCATCGGGAAGATGACGTCCTGCGTCAGGTCCATCAGCTTGAACAGGTCGCAGCCGGTTTCGATGCCCATGCGGTCACAGACCGCGATGAAGACTTCCAGTGGCGTGTTGCCGGCGCCGGCACCGAGGCCACCGACCGAGGCGTCGATGCGACTCGCGCCCTCCTCGATTGCTGCGATGGAATTGGCGATACCCATGCCGAGGTTGTGGTGGCCGTGGAAGCCGATCTCGGTTTCCGGCTTGAGCGCCTCGCGCAGCGCACGCACGCGCTCGATCACGTCGTTCGGCAGCATGTAGCCGGCGGAATCGGTGATGTAGATGGTCTGCGCGCCGTAGGTTTCCATCAGCTTGCCCTGCTCGGCCAAGCCCTTGGCGTCGTTGAGGTGGGCCATCATCAGGAAGCCGGTCGCGTCCATGCCGAGCTTGCGGGCGTAGGCGATGTGCTGCGGGCTGGTGTCGGCCTCGGTGCAGTGAGTGGCGACGTGTACGCTGCGTACGCCGTGATCGTAGGCGCTCTGCAGCTCCTTCATCGTACCGAGGCCCGGGATCAGCAGGCAGGAAATCCGCGCCTGCTTGATATTCGGAACGACGGCATCCCAGTACTCCTCGTTGCTGTGCATGGCAAAGCCGTGTTGCAGTGAATTGCCGCCGAGGCCGGCGCCGTGCGAGACCTGGATCAGCGGCACTCCGGCGTCATCGAGCCTGGTCGCGATCTCGATCATCTGCGCGGTCGAGATCTGCTCGCGTTTGGCGTGCATGCCATCGCGCAGCGCCATGTCATGGATCAGGACCTTGCGGCCCTTGAGATTCTTCAGTTCGCTCATGTCACGCAGCCTCCTTCACGGCGGTCAGTTGATAACGCCCGGCCAAGATTTCCGTCGCAAACATCTCGGCAGTGCGTGCAGCGGCGGCGGTCATGATGTCGAGATTGCCGGCATAGGTCGGCAGGAAATCGCCGAGGCCGGCGACTTCCATGAAGCAGGCGACCCGCTTGCCGTCGAACACCGGGCCGTTGACCAGGCGATAGCCCGGCACGTATTTCTGCACTTCCTTCACCATCGCCATCACCGACTCGCGGATGCGGTCCTGGTCGGGCTCGTCGTCGGTCAGGCAATAGATGGTGTTGCGCATGATCATCGGCGGATCGGCCGGGTTGATGATCACCAGCGCCTTGCCGGTGCGCGAGCCGCCAACGGCACAGACCGCGCTCGAAGTGGTGTAGGTGAACTCGTCGAGATTGGCGCGCGTACCGGGGCCGATCGACTTCGACGACACCGTGGCGATGATCTCGGCATAGCCGACCGGCTGAATGCGCGACACTGCGTTGACCATCGGGATCGTCGCCTGTCCGGCGCAGGAAATCATGTTGACGTTCATCGCCTGCGCCTTGGCGTGCGTCTCCAGATTTACCGGCGGCACGCAAAGGCCGCCGATCGCCGCCGGCGTGAGATCCACCATCAGCACGCCGAGCGCGTTGAGTTTGTCCGAGTTCGATTTGTGGACGTAAGCGCTGGTGGCATCGAAGGCGATCTGCACGCCGTCTGCACGCACATGCGGCAGCAGGCCGTCGACGCCTTGGTCGGTGGTCTTGAGGCCCATCTCCTGCGCACGCTTCAAACCTTCCGAAGTCGGATCGATGCCGACCATCCAGACCGGATCGAGCACCGGGCTGCGCTTGAGCTTGTAGATCAGGTCGGTACCGATGTTGCCAGGGCCGATGATTGCGCACTTGATTTTCTGCATGACGATTTCCGAATCAATCGACGAATGAAATTGATGCGCTGCCGATGCCGGCCAGCGTCATCTCGAAGCGATCGCCGGCCAGCGCTGGTAGCAGCGGCGCCAGCGAGCCGGAAAGAATGATCTCGCCGGCGCGGAAGGGAATGCCGAAACGGCCCAGCGTATTCGCCAGCCAGGCGACCGCCGTCGCCGGGTGACCTTGCACCGCGGAGCCGATGCCGGATGCGACATGCACGCCGTTTTTGCGGATGTCCATCTTCACCGCAGCGAGATCGAGCGTGTGCGGTGCCACGCGTTCGCGGCCCAGCACAAAGACGCCGCAGCTGGCGTTGTCCGCGACGGTATCTTCGATGCGGATTTTCCAGTCGCGGATCCGCGAGTCGACAATCTCGAAGCAGGCACAGACATAATCGGTAGCGTCCAGCACTTGCTGATCGGTCACGCCGGCGCCTTGCAGATCGTGCTTCAGCACGAACGCGATCTCGCCTTCCGCGCGCGGCTGTATCAACTTGTACTTAGACAGGCTGACTGAACTCGCATCTGCGATCTGCATGCTATCCAGCAGGAAACCGAAGTCCGGCTGATGCACGCCGAGCATGTCCTGCACCGGCTTGCTGGTGACGCCGATCTTCTTGCCGACGATGCGTTCGCCATCGGC
>CAJCJH010000113.1 GCA_903970615.1 Rhodospirillales bacterium | reverse complement strand
GCGCGTTCCAGCCGCAGCAGGCGCGCTTCGAGCCGATCCGCGCCTTCGCGCAATTGATCGACCGCCTCCATCCATTCGCTCACGTCGGCGGCGCGCGCGAGGTCTTCGGTTTCTTCGGTCAGATATTCAGCCGTATCGAGCGATAACCGTTGCACCGCCGTGCGTCCAAAGCCGAACAGATTTTTAATGCCGCCGACGACACGATGCGCCGCCGCGTCCCCAACGAACTTCGCCGCGAGTTCTTCCGGATCGAAGCCGACGCGCGTCAGCAGCGCATTGAAACGCGCCAGCAGTTCGGTATCGCCCTGCACATCCAGCCCGGCCGGCAAACCCGGCGCGCCGCGCGCGGTGAGCAAGGCCAGCTTCGCCAGCCGCAAGCTCGGCGCCGTTACGCGCACATCCGGCTCGCGCTCCAGCGTCGAGGCCACACGCACACCACCCGCATGCGGCTCGATGATGAACGTCCAGCCGAGATCGCTGATCTGCACCGCCAGCGCCTTGCCATCGAGCGCGGCGCATTCGTCCAGCGCCGAGTGCTCCAGTCGCAGATAACGATTGAGCGCGACTTCGAGGGTGGCGCAGATGAGGGCGGGAGCGGTCACTTACGCCTCTTCAAAGTAGTCGGTATCGACACGTTTGATCTCATAAACCCCGATCTGAGCGACGGCAACATTGTGATCGACCAAGAGTGAAGCCAGCCGATCGCCATCGATCAAAATTATTTTCGTCGCGATTAGCTTTGCGTATTCGATTGCGTCACGCGAATAGCTTGAGGTTGTGATGAAAACACCTTTATTCGCGCGTTGGCCTTGTAAGGCGCCGGCGAATTTCTGAATTTCAGGGCGGCCAACCGTGGCATCCCAACGCTTGGCTTGTATGTAAATTACGTCCAGCCCGAGGCGATCTTCGTTGATGATTCCATCAATCCCGCCATCGCCGCTTTTACCAATCGCGCGGCCGGCGTCTTGTCGTGAGCCGCCGTAACCCATCGCCAATAGCAAGTCGATTACTAGACGCTCGAAAAATGCTGGCGAGGCTGATTTAATCTGTTCGAGCAATTCTGTTTCCAGGTTTCTCCGGACCGTTTTATAAGCAGACGCCATCGAATCTTCAGGAGTTTGCTCGGAAATAATCGCCGCTGAGATACTTTGTGGCTCTTCCTCCACGTCTTTTCCGCGAGTACGAAAAGCGCGAAAGTTCTCGTATTGATTCAGCAGATTGTTGTCGATTTTTGTAGGCTTCGTTAACAGCAAGTTCTTACCGGCTTGAGTAATGCGGAAAAGTCCCCGCTTAGGTGTTTCTAGCAAACCTGCCTGCTTCAAATAGGTACGCGCCCAGGCAACACGGCTACTAAATACCAATGCGGCTCCGCTAGGTAATTGCTCAGTACATTCCTCGTCGGTTAGTCCGAACTCTTCACTAAGACGATCGACTGCATCACGAACACGATGCTCTGCTTCGTCCTTAGCAACGCGAAGTAATGGCAGCATCAATGTCTGATAATCGGGAATCGGCATGACGAAAAATGGCCTCGTAGCAACTAACCCAAGTTATACCCACGATGCACCGCCACGATCCCTCCAGTGAGGTTATAAACCTGCACGCGGCTCAGGCCGGCGTTTTCCATCATGCCTTTAAGGGTGGCCTGATCCGGGTGCATGCGAATGCTTTCGGCGAGGTAGCGGTAGCTGTCGGCATCGTTAGCAACCAAGCGGCCCATCAGCGGTAGCAGTTTGAATGAATATTGGTCGTAGACTTTTGATAGTCCGGCGTTCAGCGGTTTGGAGAATTCGAGCACGAGCAGGCGGCCGCCGGGTTTCAGCGCCTTGGTCATCGAGGCGAGTGCGGCGTCTTTGTCGGTGACGTTGCGCAAACCAAAACCGATGGTGATGCAGTCGAAACTGCCTTCGGCGAACGGCAGTTTCTCGGCATTGGCCTGAATCAGCGGCACATCGACCACGCCTTTGTCGGCGAGCCGTTCGCGGCCTTGGCCTAGCATTTCGGCATTGATGTCGGCGAGCGCGACGAAGCCTTTCGGCCCCGCGGCCTTGCGGAATTCGCGCGCGAGATCGCCGGTGCCGCCGGCGACATCGAGCACACGCTCACCGGCGCGCACGCCGGCCAGATCGATGGCGAAGCGCTTCCAGATGCGATGCACACCCATCGACATGAGATCGTTCATCACGTCGTATTTGCTGGCGACGGACGAGAACACGCTGCCGACGCGCTTCTGCTTGTCGCCCACGGGCACTTCCTCGAAGCCGAAGTGGGTGTAGCCTTTGCGGGGATCGGATGGCTGGGACATGCGCAAGCGGATTGCAGGGAGGGTTCGGTATTATCCAGCATCCGCCGTCGCGCAACGCGCCCGAATTTTTCGCTACGCGCAACGGCCTTTCAGCCTGGAATCCGAACCGTCCGTGCAGACCCAAAACGTGAAGCGCATCTTCAACGGAATCGCAATCGCGGCCTTGATAATTCCGGCGACAATCGCGGTGTTTTCCGGAGCATCATTCGCGGATGATGCGGCACCGCCGCAAGCACCGCGGCTGGGTTTGATCGAGGAGAACGATGGCATTCTGAGCCATCAGGATCGGCACTACACACAAGGGCTGCGCGTACCGTATTTATCCGCAGCACTGCCGGCCGGCAGCTTCTGGGATCGTAGTTTCGATTTCATCGGACAAGCGCTGCCGATGTATCGCGGAGATAGCAATTCGCAGCGGCGTTTTGAATGGCAGGTGCTCGGCCAGAGCGAATTCACGCCGACCGATATCCACCTGACACCGCCCGATCCAAGCGACCGGCCTTACGCCGCATGGCTCTACACCGGCTTCGACTGGCTGCAGGAAAACGACGCGCACAGCCTGCACAATCTTGAAGTGCAGCTTGGCGTGGTCGGCCCGGCGGCGCTCGGCGAACAGTTGCAGAACGGCTATCACGCACTGGTGGGTTTTCGCAAAGCTTCTGGCTGGAGTTATCAGCTGCGCAACCGCCCGGCGCTGCAATTTTCTTATGACTTTCATCGGCGCTTCGAGCTGCCGCTGGGTGATGGATTCGGCGTCGATGCCATTCCGGAAGCGGGCACGAGCATGGGCACGGTGATGCGTTACGTCGACGTGGGCGCGCTGTTGCGCATCGGCAACGCGCTGAAGGTGGACTATGGCCCGGAACGCATACGTCCTGCGCTTTCGGGCACCGCTTATTTCGACGACAGCCGGTTCGGCCGCGGACCTTTTCACTTCTATTTTTTCGCCGGCGCGCAGGGCCGCCGCGTGTTCTATAACCGCTTCATCGATGGCGCCGAAGAACTCGGCGACACTCTCGGCCGCAAACAGGAAGTGCTCGATCTGGTTACCGGCGTCAGCCTGTTTTTTCCCGGCCATGTGCGCGGCGATTTCAGCGCGATCAAACGCTCGGATGAATACAGTGGCCAGCCGAATAATGATCTTTTCGGCTCGGCTGAAATCTCATTCCGATTCTAGCGATCACTCCTTAACGACTTCCGGACATTCACAACGACTGGCACGGTGCGATCGAAACCCTTACTTCTCCAAGAATTCGATACGCTGCAAGCACTCCATTTCCAGCGGTGCACCTTTTTATTTTCTCTCGGAGTGCACTGCGATAAAGAGTTGTCATTGAAGTCGATAGATGACGAAAAAAGTTCGATTCGATAGCAAGAGACGGAGTGTGGAGTGCTTTGGTTATCGGCATGATCGCAGCCGGAATCTTATTTCAGGACTGGCATAGTGAGCATGAAATCGAAGCTCGGCAACGCAGCTGCAAACACTGCGGTAACGCACGATCCGCGCTGGGCGCGCATCATCGCACGCGATCGAACAGTCGATGGCCAGTTCTGGTATTCGGTATCGACCACCGGAATTTATTGTCGTCCTTCGTGCGCATCGAAACTCGCCAATCCCAAAAATGTTCGCTTGCACGAAACGCTGGAGCAGGCACGAGAAACCGGTTTCCGGCCCTGTAAACGCTGCCATCCAGAGGGATTATCACCGGAAGCGCAGAGTGCGACGGTGATCGCGCAAGCCTGCCGTTTGATCGAACAGAGCGCAATAACGCCATCGCTGAACCAGCTCGCCAACGCCGCTGATTTAAGTCCCAGCCATTTTCATCGGCTGTTCAAAAGCATTACCGGTCTCACTCCACATGCCTACGCGGCGGCGCGCAGAACCGCGCGCGTTCGCAAACAGTTGAGCACAGGCCAAACCGTGACCGAAGCCATTTATGATGCCGGCTTCAACTCCAATGGTCGCTTTTACGAAAACTCACACGCCATGCTCGGCATGACGCCCACGCAATTCCGTGCCGGCGGCTTCAATGAAGAAATCCGCTTTGCGATCGGCCAATGTTCACTCGGCGCGATTCTGGTGGCATCGAGTTTGAGGGGCGTTGCCTCCATCCTGATAGGCGACGATCCGGAAGCATTGGCGCGCGATCTGCAGGACCGATTTCCCAAAGCGAAACTGATCGGCGGTGACGCCGACTATGAATCGCGGGTTGCGCGTGTGGTCGGTTTTGTCGAAGCACCGCGCCTCGGGCTCGATCTACCGCTCGATGTGCGCGGCACCGCTTTTCAGCAGCGCGTGTGGCAGGCGCTGCGCGAAATCCCATCCGGAAAAACGGCCACTTATTCGGATATCGCTCGCAAGATCGGCGCGCCAAAATCAACCCGCGCAGTGGCGGGCGCTTGTGCCGCAAATGCGATCGCGCTGGCGATTCCCTGCCATCGCGTGATCCGGAATGATGGTGCGCTTTCCGGTTATCGCTGGGGTGTTGAGCGGAAGCGCGTTTTGCTGGAGCGTGAGGGTTCGCAAGCTTAAGTTTGTAACCGCAGATAACCAGACTCTGCTGAACGTACACATCACTTTCGGCTACGCCGACCTTAATCGTCCGCGATCTCCTCGCCCGGAAACAAGGCTTCGGTAAAGCCGAATTTGCGGAAATCCCGAATCCGCATCGGATATAACATTCCATCGAGATGATCGCATTCGTGCTGCACTACACGCGCATGAAAGTCGCTGACTTCGCGTTCGATGCGCGTGCCGTGAGGATCGAAACCGGCATAGCGCAGGCGCTTGTAACGCGGCACCACGCCGCGCATGCCGGGCACGCTGAGGCAGCCTTCCCAGCCGTCTTCCATCTCGTCGCTCAGCGGCGTGAGTTCGGGATTGCACAGAATCGTGAACGGCACTTCTTCGGCGTCCGGATAGCGCGGATTTTTTTCGACGCCGAAGATCACCACGCGCAGCAACACGCCGATCTGCGGCGCGGCCAGGCCGGCGCCATTCAAATGCGCCATTGTGTCCTGCATGTCGCGGATCAACTCGAATAGTTCCGGCGTGCCGAAGCGCTCCAACGGCTTGGAGATTTCCAGGAGACGCGGATCGCCCATCCTCAATACATCGCGGATCATGCCTGACTACTCCTTGACTCTGGCCTTGCCGGTGGCCGGTTTGAACGTCTTGATGCCGAGTGCAGAAAGTTTGGTGATGTCGGAATCGCGCGACATGCCGTGCTCGGCCAAGCGTTCAAGATAGCGCGGCCACCAGGAGTTTTGGTTGGCACCGAGTTCACGCAAGCCATCCCAGGTGTAAAGCCCGGTGTCGTGACCATCGTCGAAACGTAGCCGCACGGCGTAGCGGCCGACCGGTTCGATCGCGGCGATATTCACCGCACGTTTGCCGCCGACCAGCAGCGGTTCGTAAGGCTCGCCGGCGCGCGGTGCGGGGCCGTGCCCGCGCACTTCCGCACTCGGTGAAAACACGCGCAGATATTCGCAGGGCAGATCGAAGTGCGTGCCGTCCGCAAAGCCGACTTCGAGACGTCGGCTCTGCTGGTGATGAACGATTTTGCTCGGCGCGATGGACACTTGCTTACAAAATATAGCGGCTCAGATCTTCATCGCTGGCCAGCTTTTCGAGTTTGCTATCGACATAAGCGGCATCGATTTTCAGCGTGGTGCCGGATTTATCCGAGGCCTCAAAAGCAGCTTCTTCCATCAGCCGTTCGAGCACCGTGTGCAAACGCCGCGCGCCGATATTTTCGGTGCGCTCGTTCACCTGCCAGGCAATATCTGCCAGACGGCGCAGGCCTTCTTCGGTGAAATCGATAGTGACATTTTCGGTCGACAGAAGCGCCTTGTACTGCTCGGTGAGCGAATGCGTCGGCTCGCTGAGGATACGCACGAAGTCATCCGCCTTCAGCGCTTCGAGTTCCACGCGGATCGGCAGACGGCCCTGTAATTCCGGAATCAGATCGCTTGGCTTCGCCATGTGAAACGCGCCGCTGGCGATGAATAAAATATGGTCGGTTTTCAGCGCGCCATATTTGGTGGTGACGGTGCAGCCTTCCACCAGCGGCAACAGATCGCGCTGCACGCCTTCGCGCGAAACATCGGCACCGGCGTATTCGGCGCGCTTGCAAACCTTGTCCAGCTCATCGAGAAAAACAATGCCGTTTTCCTCGGTGTTTTTCAGCGCGTCGACGCGGATCGCTTCTTCATCGACCAGCTTGGCGGCTTCCTCGTCGGTGAGCAGACGCAGCGCTTCCTTGATCTTCAGCTTGCGTGTTTTCTGCTGACCGGCGCCGAGATTCTTGAACATGCCTTGCAGCTGCTGCGTCATGTCTTCCATGCCCGGCGGCCCCATGATCTGCATCTGCGGCGGCGTGGCGGCGAGCTTGATTTCGATCTCGGTATCGTCGAGCTTGTTCTCGCGCAGGCGCTTGCGGAACACCTGCCGCGCCGCGCCATTCTCGCTTTCGCGCAGCGCGCTGGCATCGCCGAAATTCTGCGGCGGCGGCAGCAAGGCATCGAGCACGCGCTCCTCGGCAGCGGCTTCGGCTTTCGCGCGAACCCGCAAGGTGGCCTGCTCGCGCGTGAGCTTGACGGCGACATCCACCAGATCACGAATGATGGTATCGACATCGCGGCCGACATAGCCCACCTCGGTGAACTTGGTCGCCTCGACCTTGACGAACGGCGCATTGGCGAGCTTCGCCAGTCGCCGCGCGATCTCGGTTTTGCCGACACCGGTTGGCCCGATCATCAGGATATTTTTCGGCGTGATTTCGGCACGGATCGCTTCTGGCGTCTGCTGCCGGCGCCAGCGGTTTCGCAGCGCGATGGCAACGGCTTTTTTTGCCGCATGCTGGCCGACGATGTGCTTGTCGAGTTCGGCGACGATCTCCCGCGGCGTCATTGCAGCACCCGTGTTCGCCGCTTCACCGGCAGGGAAATCCATTTTTTCGGCTGCGGTCATGGCAGCGCCTCGGTAGTTAAATTGTGATGGGTGTGTAAACGGAAAGAAGCTGCGGTCATAGCAAGGCTTCGATCGTGAGATTGTGATGAGTGTAGAAATATATAGAAGCTGCGATCACGGCAAAGCTTCAATCGTGAGATTGTGATTGGTGTAGATGCAGATATCGGCCGCGATGTGCAGGGAATTTTCGACAATCTCGCGCGCAGTGAGTTGCGTGTTCTCGACCAGCGCGCGCGCCGCAGCGGTGGCGAACGACCCGCCGGAACCGATCGCCATCACGCCGTGCGCTTCCGGTTCCATCACATCGCCGTTGCCGGAAATCATCAGCGTGGCTTCCTTGTCGGCGACCAGCAGCAAGGCTTCGAGTCGGCGCAGATAGCGATCCGAACGCCAGTCTTTCGCCATCTCGACAGCAGCTTTCACCAGCTGGCCGGAATGCTTTTCGAGCTTGCCTTCAAAGCGCTCGAACAAGGTGAAAGCATCGGCGGTACCGCCGGCGAAACCGGCCAGCACCGCGCCGCTGTAGAGCCGCCGCACCTTGCGCGCATTACCCTTGACCATCGTATTGCCCATCGACACCTGCCCGTCGCCGCCGATGCAAACCTGTCCATCGCGGCGCACGGCGAGGATGGTGGTGCCATCAAACTGTTTCAAAATCGTCTCCCGCAAGAATTTTCGTGGCGACGAGTAAGTCCGTCAGACCGGAAATCTGGGTGCGCCGCAGAGTGGTTTCAAGCGCTGATCCGGATCGGCTTCAAGGCGTTGTTGATCGCCGGTGTTTGCGGCCTTGCATCCTCCTCACTTCGACGATCATTTTGCGATCTTCTTGCGATCTTCTTGCGATGGCATCCGCGCTGGCTTGCCCAATCAGGCGAGTCTGCGTTTGCGCAATTTTTCCAGCACGCGCAAAGGGCTGCTGTCGGCGTTATACATGCCTGCAACCGGCAGATGCAGCGTCTGCTCGAACAGGTATTGGCCCGACATCACCGCATGCGAGGTTTGATCGGAGAAGCAAATCCAGCAGCTGCCCGCGGCAAACGGCACGGTTTCCTGCGGCGCGGTTTTTTGATAGTCGAGATCGAACTTCATCGCATCGTGCAGATGCAGCATCAGGTGATCGTAAGCGCTGCGCCGCGATTTGGTGATCTTCAATGCGCTCAGCAAGGCCGCCGAGCCGGGCCACTGACGTGGCAATTTTTTCAGGAAGCGCTGGGCAAGATCGGGGAACGGTTCGCCGACGCGCCAGACGCGCGGCACATCGTTCGGATTGACATTGGCGAACACGCGCAGGATGCGTTCGCCGCGATTCGGCCGCGAAGGAAACGCATCGATATGCAAACGGCTGTCGTCCTTGCGCCAGGAACTCGCGCGGCCGGCCACCGGCATCGGCCGGAAGCTCGCCGCTGCAATGCGCAGATGCGCTGCGTAGGCGGGAAACAATTGCGTGATGAGCCCGGTCGCGCGCAGATGAAAGCGTTCGAGCAAACGGCGCAAGTCTTCGAGGTCGGCATCGTTGCCGAACGCGCCCTTGATGGTTTTCGATGCCGGGTCGTAGCTGATGTTCTTGCTCTTGCGATCGGACCAGCGTGGATCGAGAAAGCGGCGTTCGTCCGAGCGCAACTCGAAACGCAGGTTCGGCAGCAGCAAGACCTTGCCGCTTTCGAGCATCGCCGCGATGCGCGGTTCTTCACTCTCGCGCGGCGGCAGCCAGCCATCGATGGCGAGCGTTTCGATCTGGCTCATTCGGAATTTTTTAATCGCGCCCATCGCGGGATTTCGAGAGCACAAAGCGTAGCGCAATCGTTGCGCGTGATGCACGATAAGGCTGGTGGACCGGATTGCTCAACTGCGCTGCCCGAGCCAGACGCCGAGCGCAGCCAAGCCGAATCCCAGTAGTTCGAGCGGACCAAAATGCGCGTGCAGCAGCACGGCAGCGAATGCGGCGGCAACCGGCGGCACGAGGTAAAACAGGCTGGCGACGCGCGCCGCGCCCGAGTGCGCCAGCAGCGACAGATACAGCAGCAAACCAGCGGCGGAATTGACCAGCGTGACCCAGGCCAGGCCGCCGATCGAAGCCACACTGGGCTGCACGCGCAGGCCTTCGAGCAGCCAGCCGAACGGCAGCAGCGCCAGTGCCGAAACCAGCAGCTGGATCAGCATCGACCACACCGGATCAGCATCCACCACCCAGCGCTTCTGGTACAGCGTGCCGAGACTCAAACTCGCCAGCGCCAGTGCGACAAAAACATAACCGAGCACTGGACCGCCACCCTGCAGACCGGGCGCGATCACCAGCAGCACGCCGGCCAGTCCCAAGGCAAGACCTACCAAGGCCGCAGGCCGCATGCGTTCGCCGAGCAGCGGCGCGGCACCGAGCGCGGTGGTCAAGGGCATCAAGCCGGCGATGAGTCCGGCCACCGCGGGCGAAACGCCGGCGCGCAAACCGGCGTAGGTGAATCCAAAAAATCCGGCTTGCAGCAACAGCCCGGCAAGTGCGGCATGCAGAGCCAAATGTAGCGATGGCCGCGCGGCACGGCGCATCAAGATCAACACGCCGATGATCGCCGCCGAGCCGACAAAGCGCAGGCTCGCCAGCGTGAATGGCCCCATGCCCGCAAGCGCAAATGCAGCGGCCGCGTAGCCCGCGCCCCAAATCAGCACGAAGGCGATGCGCGGCAGCAGATCCGATTTTGGCGCAGCGGTTGAGGCGTCGGCGGCGGACATCAGACTTCCTGAAATGGGCCGCGAAGATACCCGAGAACGCGCATGCTGGCGATCGATCAACCGCTGCACATGAGATCAGACAGCGCGAGCTTGAGTCAGCCTTGTCGGGCCGCTTGTCGATGACGCCTGCACAAGACGGGCGCGCCGATCAAACCACGCATCATCACCAGTGACGCCAGCGATGCGTTTATCAATGGCGGCTCAGGCTTTCTGCTTCAACAGATCGCGGATTTCGGTGAGCAACACTTCCTGCGGCGGCGTGACCGGTGCGGCCTCGGGCGCTTTTGCCTTGAAGCGGTTGATCGCCTTGACGAACAGGAAGATGGCGATGGCGACGATCAGGAAATCGATGCTGGCCTGAATGAATTTGCCATAAGCCAGCAGCGTGGCCGGCACCTTGCCATCCGCGGAAGCGGCTTTGAGCGTTACCGCCATGTCTGAAAAATTGATGCCGCCGGTGGCGAGGCCCAACAGCGGCATGAAGATGTCCCCCACCAGCGACGCCACGATCTTGCCGAACGCCGCGCCAATGATCACGCCGACTGCGAGATCGACCACATTTCCCTTCATGGCAAATTCTTTGAATTCGCTGACTATGCTCACGAAAACTCCCTATCGCTATTAAGTAACGGATGCTGAAATCGAGCGCATCGCTGCGCCGCCCTGCCGTGACGTTAGCCGCTGCGCCGCAGTTCCGCCAGACCCGCAGCGAGATCGGGATAGCACGGCGACCAGCCAAGTGCACGCAAACGCTCGGTTCGCAGGCGTTTGGATTCTTCCAGAAAGCTCATGATCGAGGTAGAAAGTTCGCGCTTCGCCGCGGCCATGCTGAGCTGCGGCGGCGGCGGCAATCCGAGCGCCTCGGCACAACGCAGGAAGTAATCGGTCATCGTCGTCGGGTTGCCATCGGCGACGTTATACGCCGCGCCATCGATGCCGCGCTGCGCGATGAGCAACGCGGCCGCGGCGAGATCGTCCGCATGAATGCGGTTGGTGTACGGCGCATCTTCCGCGCGCAGAATCGGTGTGCCGGCGCGCAGGCGTTGCTCAGGCATGCGGCCGGGACCGTAGATGCCCGGAACGCGCAGGATCACCAATTCGCAGCCGGTTTTTTCGGCGTAGCCACGCGCGGTCTGCTCGGCGTCGAGGCGACGGCGGCCGCGATCGTTACCGGGTTGCGGCGGCGCATCTTCGTCGATCCACGCGCCGCCGCAATCGCCATAGACCGCGGAAGTGGAGAGATAAATCAAACGCTGCGGCGGTGCTTCCAGAGCGGCGAGGAAATGGCGCAGGCGCGGATCGATGATGCCGCGATTCGGCGGCGGCGCAAACCAGAAAATCCACGGCGGCGCAGCACCCGGAGTGACCGGTTCCGCATCGAGATCGAGCACGCGCGGCGCAATGCCGAGCGCTTCGAGTTGCGCCGCACTGGCTTCGCTGCTGACCCAGCCGGTGACGTGCGCGCCACGCGCGATCAACTGCGAGCCAAGCCGCCGGCCGATATCACCGCAGCCGATGATCCAGGTTTGCGCGGGCGCGGTATCGATCATCATTCCATCATCGGGCGATCATTGAACTGGCGCGTCACGCTCAACTCGACTGTGTGGCCAGTTCCAAACCCTGCCGAAAAAATTTCGCCGCGTCTTCCGGATGCTGGGTTTCCGCGCACAGGCGCGCCAGATCGAGAAACGCTTTCGGCGTCGGCGAAGATTGCAGCACGGCTTCGAGATAGCTGCGCGCCTTGCCCCAGAGCTTGTTGCGCAGGCAAACGCGGCCGGCAACCTGCAGCAGTTCCGGCTTCTCGCCGTACTGGCCAAGCCATTGCTCGACCGTGGCCAGCTGCGCGATCGGATCGATCGTGTGCAGATCGCCATACAACTGCGCGAGTTCGGCATCCCACTCGCGCGTCAGCGTTTGCGCGATGAGTGCGAGCGCTTCGGCGTCGGCATTCAGGCGCGCAAGGCCGCGCACATATTCGCGCCGGACTTCAGCCTGATCCCGCAGGCTGCCAGCCGCATCCCAAAGACCCTTGAGGCGATCGAGCCGCGCGTCGGCAATAGCGGTGCGCATCAGTTCCACGGTGGCGCGGCGCAGCAGTTCTTCGCGGCGCTGCGGCACCAGGGCGGCGAGCCCGGCATGGCCGGCGAGTAGTTGCCGCAAGGGTTCCCAATCGCCGAGCGCGAGATAACTTTCGGCCAGTAACTCGACCGCGAACGGATGCTCGGGATTGAGCGCGCGCAACGCCAGCGCACTGCTGCGGGTGGCTTCAAATTCGCCGCGCTTGCGTTGCAGATCGGCCTGCGCGAGCTGGGTGGTAAACGCCAATTCCGGCTTGTTTTGCGCGGCCAGTTGCAGGTAGTGATCGCGCCGGTCGGCCGCACCCTGATGTTGCGCGGCGCGCGCGGCGGCGATGTAATTCAGATGTGCGGCATGATGATCGGAGGCGCGCCGCACCAGTTCCATTTCGGCGCGTTTCCAGTTGCCTTCAAACAGGCTTTGCAGACCGTCTTCGAACGAACTGCGCGCGCGATCGTTACGGCGCTGATCGAGCCGTTCGCGCCAGTTGGCTGGCAAGCGAATGGCGAGCATCAACAGTTTGAACAGCAGATAAAACAGCCAGTACCACAGCGCCAGGCCCACCACCAGCACCGCCAGCGAAGTCTCGGCGACCCAATGGCCGTAGTTGATGAGCACATAGCCGGCATCGGGTTTGAGCAGCACGATGGCCGCAGCACCGAGTGCGAAAATGGCGATCAGCAGCAGGAAATAGCGGATCACGTCGGCGTCACTTGCGCGTCACTGGTCCGACTCTCAGCGCGGCATCGCATCGAGATACGCGCGCAACAGGCCGAGGCTGCGCGTGATATCCGGCAGCGGCGGTTCAAGCTCCAGTGGCTTCATCGCTTCGAGCTGCGCGCGCGCAGCGACGACGGCGGCGTCCTCGCTGCGAAAGTCTTGATCGAGCAATTTTTGCGCGGAAGCAATCGCGCTGCGAAATACGGCGGTTTGATCGCGCAGCAAGGCGAGGCGCGCGGATTCAAGCTTCAGATCGAACAGATCGACCACCAGCGCCTGCTGATCCTCCGGCAACAAAGGCTGCACCGGCTGATCGGTGCGGCGCACGACGAACAGGGCCGCTAGCACCTGCTTCAACGAGGCCCAGCCGCGCGCCCAGAAACCGGCGCCGCCTGGCACCGGCGCAACGCCTTCACTGGCGGCGGCTGCAGGCAGCGGTGGCCGCGTGCGCAAGGGCAGGCTGGCGGCGCTATCGATCAAGCTCGACAGCGCCAGCGCAAGCGCTGGACGATCCACTTTCGGCAGCGCCAGCAAAGCGGTGTGTTCGTCGGCGATCGCCTTGCGGACCTCAAACAGCTTCGGCTCGGCGAGCGTGGCCAGCCGATCCTGCGCCAGCTGCAAGGCCGCCGCAGCACCCTGGGCATCGTGTTCGAGCTGCAGGCGGTCGTTGGCGATCAGCAGCAATTGTTCGACGGCGATGGCTTGCGCGCGATTGCGGCCGCCCTGCACCGCGGCGCCGAGTTGCGCCAGCGCATGATCCAGATCGCTGCTGCGGCTCTGCTCGGCGGCCAGCCCATCCGCGAGTTGATGCTGACTCTCGCCGAGATCGGCGATACGTTCGCGCTGCTGTTGCAGCTCGCCCTGCTGATCGGCCAGTTGATGACTCAGCCGGCGCAGCAGTGAATCCTGCGTGGCGATGATCTCGTCCACATCCGCACGCTGCCGCCATTGCTGCCAGCCATACCAGCCTGCACCGGCGAGCGCACCGAGGACGATCAACAGCAGCAGGCTCACCAGCGCGCGCAGCCGCCAGCGTCGGCGCGGTGCGCGGATCGGTGCTTCGTACTCGGTCATCGGCGGATAGATTTCGATTCGATCAATCGGAAGGGTGGTCGCGCCACCAGTGTTCCAGAACTTCGACGAAGGCGGCGTCGGTCACGCGCGACGGCAGCAGAGGTGCGTGAACAAAGCCAAGTGTCCGCGCGTGTTCTACCACACGCGCCGAGGGCACGGCCAATTGCTTCGACGCCAGACCGGAGGCAAACGAGGCCGCGCGCGCCAGTCGCTGCAAGGCTTCGCCGCTGCTGATCAGAATCACGTCCGCCGCGCGGATCGCGCTATCCACGCGCGCCATCGCATGCTTCACCATGACGCGCCGGTAGACCGCCAGCGTTTCCACTTTCGCGCCGCGTTCGCGCAAGCCGCGGCCGAGGTCGGGCAGCGTATTTTCGCCGGTGACGATGAGGATCTTGCGGCCGTTTGGTTGCGCGAATTCATTCATCGCCAGCAGGCCGGCGGCGCCGTCGCTCAAGGCGGGAATACGGCCGTCCGCACGGCCGGCCGCACTCAGCGCCGCGGCCGTGGCAGCGCCCGCAGTGGCCAGCATTTTCGGCCACTTCTTCACTTTTGCATCGAGCCGCAAGGCCTGCCGTACCGCGTTCGCGCTGGTAAAAATCCAGGCATCGAAATCACGCGCGGCGACCAGCGACTGCGCGGCGGCTTCGCGGTTCAGCACCGGTTCCACCGCAAACAGCGGCAACCGCGAAGTCGCTCCGCCTTTGCGCTCGATCAAGGCACACAGATTTTCCGCCTGATGCGCCGGCCGCGTAATCAAGGCGTTGATGCCGGCGAGCGGCCGCGGATCACTCATGTTGCGGCGCCAGCTGCACGCCCAGACCGCTGAGAATCTGGCGCGCGCCAGCGGCCAGCAGTGCCTGCGCGAGTTGTTCGCCGAGCGCTTCGGCATCGTCCGTCGCGCCGCGGATTTCGTCCCGCACCAGCTTCGAGCCATCCGGCGCGGCGACCAGCGCGACCAGCCGCAGGTTTTTTCCATCGATCACCGCATGACCGGCGACCGGCACCGTGCAGGCGCCGCCGAGACGCGCATTGAGGCTGCGTTCGGCCAGCAGCCGCGTTGCGGTGGCCGCATCATGCAAGGGCGCCAGCGCGGCGCGCGTGGCGGCGTCTTCGGTGCGACATTCGATGCCGATAACGCCCTGCGAAATCGCCGGCACGAATGTCTCCGGGTCGAAGCTCTGCCGGATGCGCGCGCCAAGCCCCAAGCGCGCGAGTCCGGCGTGCGCCAGCAGGATCGCATCGAATTCACCGGCATCGAGTTTGCGCAGGCGCGTGCCGACATTGCCGCGCACTTCGCTGACGCGCAGATCGGGCCGCAGCCGCCGCAGCTGCGCTTGCCGCCGCAAGCTGGCGGTGCCGACATGCGCGCCCTGCGGCAGCGCGTCGAGATCGGCGTAGCGATTCGACACGAAGGCATCGCGAGGGTCTTCGCCGGCCAGAAATGCGGTGAGGCACAAACCCTCCGGCAATTGTGAGGGCACGTCTTTCATCGAATGCACGGCGAGATCGGCGCGGCCGTCGAGCATGGCCTGTTCGAGTTCCTTGACGAACAAACCCTTGCCGCCGACAGTGGCCAGACTGCGATCGAGCAGCTGATCGCCGAGCGTGGTCATCGGCACCAGTTCCACCGTCGCGCTAGGGTGCAGCCCTTGCAGCAGCGCCTTGACGTGCTCCGCCTGCCACAGCGCCAGCGGGCTCTCCCGCGTTGCGATCCGCAACCGCGTAGTCATGCGCGGACTATGCAGCGGCGAAAGGTTGATTCAGACCAACCCAGCGCCGGCCAGTGCACGGAAACAGCTGCGCCGCGCTGCGATTTTCGGATGAGGTTGCCGGACGATGACATCCATACAGTTTCCAATGTCCGGCCTCGGGTTTCCAGTGGTTTTTTGCGCTTTTGTAGCCAGCGTCGGTAGGGAGTTGCTGCGTGGCAGATTGGACGGCGACATTTCAGGCCGGCCACCCGCTCGGGAACTTTTATTCCGGGTGTAAGTTCCCGCCGATTTACGCCGAGTATCTGGCTGGATCAGTCTTCGCTGCCGTCGTCAGTCAAGAACCGGCGCACTTCGGCCAGACGCCTGCGGCTCACCGGCAACAGGCCGGTGGCGTGGCGCATGCGCAGCCAGTGCAGGGATTCGTCGCCCTTGCCGCGTTCGAGGCCGGCGATGAAACGGGTGGCGACCAACGCTTTGCGATGCACGCGCAGGAACCAGGGCGCGAAGTCGTCTTCCAGCGTTTTCAGCGATTCTTCGATCAACACCTCGCCGTGCAGATGGCTGACGGTGGTGTATTTCTGGTCGGCGACGAAGTAGACGATGTCGTCGACCGGCACGCGCACCAAGCCTTCGCGCGTGGTCGCCAGCACGAATTCGCGCTTGGGCCGCGCGCCGGGAGCGGCGACGCTGTCGGATTTCTGCGCACGCGATAATTTGCGCACGCGCAGCAGCGCTTCCTTGAGCTTTTCCTTGCGCACCGGCTTCAGCAGATAGGCGTAAGCCTGCGCGTCGAATGCGGACAGCGCATGCTCGGGATAAGCCGTGGTGAAAATCACTGCGGGCGGCATGTCTTCTTCGGCGATCTGGCGCGCAACTTGAAGGCCATCGACCATGCCCATGCGAATGTCGAGCAGCACGACATCGGGTTCTTCCTCACGGATGATTTCGATCGCGCTGTCGCCATCTTCGGCTTCGCCGACCACTTCATAGCCCGGGAATTCGGCGATCAGCCGCCGCAAGCGTTCCCGCGCCAGCGGCTCGTCGTCTGCTATGACCACTCTCACGATTCCGCTCCGTGCCGTTGTTTCATTTCCCACCCCGACCTGAGTTGTGACTTTACAACGATTGCAAGGGTTCGTCGCCCAGCTTGTAAGGCAACTTCAGCCGCGCCCGGAAAAACGGGCCCAACTCGTTCTGGTCGCGGCCCATCAACAAACTCGCACGCTCGCCGTAGATGAGCTTAATGCGCTGCGCAATATTATTCACCGCGGTGCCGGTACCGCCAGTGCGCGGCGCCAGATCTTCGGGCGGAACCGGGTTGTCGATATCCAGGATCAGGAACTCGCCATGCCGCCGCGCGTTGACGTGCAGCGTGCCGCGGCCGCGCAGCCGCGAGATGCCGTGCAGCACCGCGTTTTCGACCAGCGGCTGCAAAAGCAGATGTGGCACCTTGGCGTTGAGCATGTCGGGCTCCAGTTCCCAGTTGACGAACAGTTTGTCGCCGAGGCGCACTTCTTCGATGCGCAGATAACCTTTGACGATTTCGATTTCTTCACGCAGCGTCACCAGCCTCTGGCTCGAATCGAGACTCACCCGGAATAAATCCGAAAGGTCCATCACCATCTCTTCGGCCTGCGCGGGTTTCGAGCGGATCAACTCGGCCAGCGAGTTCAGCGCGTTGAACAGGAAATGGGGCCGGATGCGCGCCTGCAAAGCCAGATAACGGCCTTCAGCCTCGGCGCGCGCATCCTCCTGCCATTGGTGACGTTCCCAGAAATAACGCAGCAGCAGCAACGAAACGATCGCGCCGACCGCGACCGTGCGCAGCACGAAATCCCATTCCGACACACCCACCGGCATACCGACGTGCATCAGATCTTCCATGTGCCAAGCGAGATCGCTGACCACCAGCGTCACCAGCACCAGCATGCCCCAGCAAGCGAAGAACACGACGCCGACGCTGACTTGCGCCAGCCAGCGGCGCGCCAGACACAACACCGCCGCGCCGGAAAATCCGAGCCATTGCAGATACAGCGACAGCAGCAGAAAGCGTTGCTCGGTCTGCAACTCGCCGCCCATGCTGGCCAGCGTCAATAGCACCGCCACCAGTTGCATCACATACGCCAGCGTCAGCAAGGCCGGCGTCCGGCAAAATTCCGGAATGATATTGATGCGGACCGCAGGCTTGGGTTTGTAGCGCTTCATGGATGCGAAAGACTGGAACTCGTCTCATAAATGTAGCGAGCGAAGAGAGTTTGCGTACCGCCGGAGCGCAGTAAGCGCAGCATACATAAGAGTATGTGAGCAATACGAGCACCGCCGGCACGCAAAATATCGAGCGCAGTAGTTTAGGAGATGAGTTCCAACCCACCTGCGTCGGCGGCGATACTGGCTTGAGTCTATGTGAAGGGTCCGGAAACTCTTAAAATAGGGGAATTAACCTCCGCGTCGCGCCGCAATCGCTTCGCTCCTTCAGTGATTGATCGACCATGAACGCAACCGGCAGCAACGAGACTCCATACTCTGGCGCCGACCCGAAGTTGCCGACGCAACCGCAGCCGAAAATCCAGGCAAAATTGTGGGGCGGCCGCTTCGCCGAAGGCACCGATGCGCTGGTGGAAGCCTTCACCGAATCGGTCAGTTTCGACCAGCGGCTATGGAGGCAGGACATCGCCGGAAGCACCGCGCACGCGCGCATGCTGGCGAACGTCGGCGTGCTGAGCGCTGCTGATGCAGACGCGATCGTCGCCGGCCTTGCCGCGATTCACGGCGAAATAGAATCCGGAAAATTCGAGTGGCAGCAGACGCTCGAAGATGTTCACATGAATATCGAGGCCGCGCTGACCGCGCGCATCGGCGAGGCCGGCAAGCGGCTGCACACCGGCCGCTCGCGCAACGATCAGGTGGCGACCGATCTGCGGCTCTATGTGCGCGATGCGATCGACGAACTCGCAGACGTGATCGCCGCACTCGCGGACGCATTGCTGGACCTGGCCGAGCGCGAAACCGAGACGATCATGCCGGGCTTCACGCATCTGCAAATCGCGCAGCCGGTGAGTTTTGGTCATCACATGCTGGCCTGGCGCGAGCAGATTCTGCGTGACCGCGCGCGGTTCATCGACGCACGCAAACGCGCCAACGTGCTGCCGCTCGGCAGTGCCGCGCTGGCGGGCACGGTGTATCCGCTCGATCGGCATTTCGTCGCGCAGCAACTGGGTTTCGATGCGGTCAGCGAGAACTCGCTGGATGCGGTGAGCGACCGTGATTTCGCCATCGAATTCGTCTCGGCTTGTGCGCTGCTGATGGTGCATCTGTCGCGCTGGAGCGAGGAGTTGATTCTGTGGTCCAGCCCGATGTTCGGCTTCGTCAAATTGCCGGATCGTTTCTGCACCGGCTCGTCGATCATGCCGCAGAAAAAAAACCCCGACGTGCCGGAACTGGTGCGCGGCAAAAGCGGCCGCGTGATCGGCGATCTCAACGCGCTGCTGGTGCTGATGAAAGGCCAGCCGCTGGCCTACAACCGCGACAATCAGGAAGACAAACTGCCGCTGTTCGATGCGCACGACACCGCGAATGCCTGCCTGCGCGTGCTCGCCGCGATGCTGCCTTCAATCGAAGTGCAGCGCGCCACCTGCCGCGCCGCCGCCGCGAAAGGTTTTTCCACCGCGACCGATCTCGCCGATTACCTCGTGCGCAAGGGTCTGCCGTTCCGCGATGCGCATCACGCCTGCGGCAGCGCGGTGGCTTACGCGGTCGAAAAACAGCTCGATCTTGCAGAGTTGAGTCTCGATGAATTGCAGCGCTTCTCGCCGCTAATCACCGCCGATATTTTCGAGCACATCACGCTCGAAGCCTCGCTCGCCGCGCGCCAGACGTACGGCGGCACCGCACCTGCGCAAGTGCGTGCAGCGATTGCGCGGGCGCGCGCGGCGGAACCAGACGTTTCGCGCTAAGCCGGCAGTATCGGCAAGTCAGTAACTCCTGGATCGATGCCGAGCTGACTCAGTAGCGTCGTCAACTGGCCGCGATGATGTGTCTGGTGATTGAACAGATGTGTCACCAGCAGCCACGCCGGCCGCGTGAAGTCGCTGCGATAAGCCTTGCTGTAATACGTGAAATCTGTTGCGAGCCATTGCGCATCTAGCGACTCCACCCAGTCGATCAATTCCTGGTCGAGCGCTTCGCGCCGCTGTCGAAGCGCGGCAAAATCGTCGTATAGGCCGGCACTCGGATCGAGCCCGTCGAGCGAAAAGCGCGTGAATCGATAAAGCCAGGCGAGATCGCCATACAGCAAATGATTCAGAGTGCCGTGGATCGACTTGAAGAACGCGCCGCGATCCTGCTTGCGCGCGCCATCGTCAAGTGCCGCGCAGTGCCCGTACAACTGCTGGTTCATCCAGCGGTTGTAACGTGCCATCAGGCGGCAGTATTCGAGGTCGATCACGTGGCGAACCCAGCAATGCGTCAGGATAAATACGTGTAGCCGCTCAGGCCCGCTTCCAGTTCCGCGAGCAGCGCACGCTTTTCGGATTCTGGCATGGTGCTGGCGGCAAATTTGCGGCGGTAGGATTGCGCCAGTTCTTCCGGTGCGAGATGCACGTAGCGCAGCAGTTCGTCGGTGCGGTCGCCGTGTTCGGCCTGTTCAAGTTTCCAGCCATTTTCATCGACAACGACATTGACAGCGTTGGTGTCGCCGAACAGGTTGTGGATGTCGCCGAGAATTTCCTGATAAGCGCCAACCATGAAAAAGCCCAGCAAATACGGCTCATTTTCGTGGCGTGAATGCAGCGCAAGCGTTGGCAGCACGCCTTCCCGATCGACATATTGATCGAGCCGGCCGTCGGAATCGCAGGTGAGATCGCACAGCCGCGCGCGCAGATCGGGGCGTTCGTCGAGACGCTGCAAGGGCACGATCGGAAACACCTGGTCGATCGCCCAGGCATCCGGCATCGACTGGAAAACCGAGAAGTTACAGAAGTATTTCGCGGAGAGTTTTTCGCTGAGTTCGTCGATGGTTTCGCGCTGCGCACGCACGCTGGCATCGAGCCGCGGCAAGGCGGCGCGCGCCACCGCGTAGTACGCGCGCTCGGCGTAGGCGCGACCGGCGAGCGAGAGTTCGCCATGCGTGTATTGCGCCTGCGCTTCGGCCAAAAAATGCGCGGCGTCATGCAGGCTTTCCACCGGATCTTCGGCAACTTCGGCCATCAGCGCGTACAAGGTTTGCAGCACCGGCGGCGCATCGGCGGCAGGCGCTTCGAGCGGCGTTGATGGCACGACTTCTTCATCAACTACCGAGGTAATGAGCACGGCGTGATGCGCGGTGAGCGCACGGCCGGATTCGGAAATCACATCCGGCTCCGGTTCGCCGGATTGAGCGCAGATATCGTGCAAAGTGCGCAGGATA
>CAJCJH010000112.1 GCA_903970615.1 Rhodospirillales bacterium | reverse complement strand
AGCTGTGAATCGCGGAGGCGCGAAACCGCATCGTATTCGTACAAGCCATGCTGCGCCTTGGTGGTCGATTTGATCGCCCAGTCATGGAACGGCCGCTGCAAAGCTTTCGCCACTTCGCGCGCCAGCTGCGTCTTGCCGGTGCCGGGTTCGCCTTTCACTAGCAAGGGCCGCTGCAGAGTTACCGCAGCATTCACCGCCAGCGTCAGGTCATCGGTGGCAACGTAATTTTCGGTACTTTCAAAACGCATCTGCGTTGCGCTCCGATAATGGAAAGATGATACGACCAGTTTAACCGAGGCGCGAAACGGCCAACATCCAGCCAGAATATCGCTGTCGAAAACACATTAAAGCCCCAAGCCCGGTTGCGTTGCTGAAACCGTGGCCCGACAATCGCGTATCAAATTCTCGCCGCACAATCGGGCGGGAATCAGCCAAGGATCTCCGATGAAAAACTTTTTCGCCTGTCTGCTTTTTGCAGCATTCACGACCGACGCAGTCTTCGCCGATGCAACCGAAACGGTGGCCGGACCGGCTTGCAAAAAACCAGTCGCGCCGAGCGCACTGCGCAAGGCCGACGACACCAGCGAGTTCGACGACAAGTTCGAGACTTACAAAAGCTGCGTGCAGGACTACGCCGCCGATCAACAGAAAGTTGCGCAGAAACACGTCGATGCGGCCAATGCAGCGATCAACGATCTGAATGCCTACATCGTTCAAATCAACGAGCAGCACAAGCAGTAAGCGCTAAGCTTTCTACAAGAACCCCATTGCGTTCGGGGTTGTCGACACCGCAGATCGCGTCATTGGCGTTGACTAATCTTTTCCACGCGCTTCGAGTGCCGCTACCGCCGGCAGCGTTTTGCCTTCGAGAAATTCGAGAAACGCACCGCCGCCGGTCGAGATGTAGGAAATCTTTTCGGCGACATTGAATTTGTCGATTGCGGCAAGCGTGTCGCCGCCGCCGGCCAGCGAGAACGCGGCACTCGCGGCGATGGCTTCGGCAAGTGCCTTGGTGCCGCCGGCGAAGGAATCGTATTCGAACACGCCGACCGGTCCGTTCCAGACGATGGTGCCGCAGTTCTTCAGCAGGCCCATCAGTTTCGCGCGGGTTTTCGGGCCGATGTCGAGGATCATTTCGTCGGCTTCGACATCCGCCACATCGCGCGTGGTGGCGTGCGCTTCGGCGGAAAATTCGGTGGCGACGACCACGTCTTCCGGCAGCGGAATTTCGCCGCCGCGTGCCTTGATCTTGGCCTGAATCGCTTTCGCGGTTTCCAGCATGTCCGGCTCGTACAAGGATTTGCCGACCGGGAATCCGGCCGCGGCCAGAAAGGTGTTGGCGATACCGCCGCCGATGATGAGCTGATCGGCCTTGTCGGCGAGCGTGTTGAGCAGGTCGAGTTTGGTCGAAACCTTGCTGCCGCCGACGATCACCGCCAGCGGTTTTTTCGGCGTGGCCAGCGCCTTGCCAAGCGCTTCGAGTTCGGCGGCGAGCAGCGGGCCGGCGCAGGCAATAGGCGCTAATCTGGCGACGCCGTGGGTCGAGGCTTCGGCGCGATGCGCGGTGCCGAAAGCATCCATCACGTAGATGTCGCACAACGCCGCCATCTTTTTCGATAGCGCCTCGTCGTCTTCCTTTTCGCCTTTTAGAAAGCGCGTGTTTTCGCCGACGATGATCTGGCCCGGCGCGAGTTTCACGCCATCGATCCAGTTGGTAACGATCGGCACTGAGCGGCCGAGCTGCGCGGAAAACCAGGCCGCGACCAGCGTCAGCGAACTCTCGGGATCGAACACGCCAGCCTTGGGCCGGCCGAGATGCGAAGTCACCAGCACCGATGCGCCGCGTTCCAGCGCCAGCTGCAAGGTCGGCAGCGAAGCACGTAGGCGCGCATCCGAACTGATGCGGCCGTTGTGGATCGGCACGTTCAAGTCCTGGCGGATCAAGAGCCGCTTGCCGGCGAGGTCCAGATCGATCATGCGCAGCACGGTCATGGCGAAATCCTGAGTTGAAATGAATTGACTGAAAATTTTTGGACAAAAAAACGGCCCGCCAGAATCCGATTTCTGCGGGCCGCTTCGGCTTTGGCAGCTGCTATTTCGCGTGCGCGAGTGCGACGGTGGTATCGAGCATGCGGTTGGAGAAACCCCATTCGTTGTCGTACCAGGACGACACTTTCACCAGCCGGCCGGAGACCTTGGTCAACGTCGCATCGAAGGTGCTGGATGCCGGATCGTGATTGAAATCGCTGGAGACCAGCGGCGCTTCGCTGTACTTCAGGATGCCTTTCAGCGGGCCTTCGCTAGCGGCGGCTTTCATGATTTCGTTGACTTCCTTGTCGGTCGTATCGCGCGCGGCGATGAACGACAGATCGACGAACGAGACATTGATCGTGGGCACGCGGATCGAAAAACCATCGAGCCTGCCCTTGAGTTCCGGCAACACCAGGCCGACCGCGGCGGCGGCGCCGGTTTTGGTCGGAATCATGTTGTGCGCGGCGGCGCGCGCGCGGCGCAGGTCTTCGTGATAAACGTCGGTCAGCACCTGGTCGTTGGTGTACGAATGCACCGTCGTCATCAAGCCGTTGACGACGCCGATCTTGTCGTTCAGCGGCTTCACCAGCGGCGCCAGGCAATTGGTAGTGCAACTGGCGTTGGAGATGATCTGGTCGGCCGCGACCAGCGTGCCCTGATTGACGCCGAACACGATGGTCTTGACATCGCCGCCGCCGGGCTGGCTGATAATGACTTTCTTGGCGCCGCCCTGCAGATGCAGGCCCGCCTTTTCCTTAGTGGTGAAAAAACCGGTGCATTCCAGCACCACCTCCACGCCGAGTTCGCCCCACGGCAGCTTGGCGGGGTCACGATCTTTCAGCACCTTGATCTTGTCGCCGTTGACAACCAGGTACTCGCCCTCGACGGCAACGGTGCCAGGGAACGGGCCATGCGCGGTGTCGTAGCGCGTCAGATGCGCATTGGTTTCCGCCGGACCGAGATCGTTGATCGCCACGATCTGCACATCCTTGCGGCCGCTCTCGTAGAGCGCGCGGAGCACATTGCGGCCGATGCGGCCGTACCCGTTGATGCCGACTTTAACTGCCATTGGTTTCCTCTGTCAGAGTTGCCCGCAAGGGTTCGATGAGAGAGCATCTGCGGGAAGTAAGGTTCCGCCGCAGCAATTCTGGCACTGCGGCCGGGGGCGCAGATTTTACCTGAACGCAGGCCATCGGTGCGCATTGGAAACCCCCGGCCGGCCGAATCGCTCGGCAGCCGGAGTTTCCGCCCGATCGCGGTTTATTGCAGCGTGAAGTTGATCGGCAGTTCGATGATGAACTCGGCATCTTCGGCGTTAGCGCCGGCCGCGATCGGCGGGAATTTGCCGATGCGACTGAACACCGCCTTGGCTTCGCCATCGAGCTTGACGAAGCCCGTCTTGGTGACGACTTCAACGTCGAGAATTTTGCCGCTGCGATCGAAATGCACGCGCACCTTGGCCTCGCCTTCTTCGCCCGCACGGACGGACGCTGGGGGATACTGGATCGCGTTCTGGATCAAACCCTGCAGCGAAGCGTAGTACGACGACGGCACGCTGGTGCCGACCTTGCTCGGCGGGGCCGGCGGCGCGGGAGCGGGCGGCGCAGGCGGAGCCGGTGGAGGTGGCGGCGGAATACTCGGCGCTTCCGGCGCAGGCGCAGTCGTCACGATCTGCTGTGGCGGCGGCGGCGTTACCGGCTTCGGCGGTGGTGGCGTTTTCGGCGGCGGTGGCGGCGGCGTTTTCGGCGGCGGGGGAGGTGGCGGCGGTGGTGGTGGCACCAGTTCGATGATCGCCATCTTTTTCTTCGGCACCGACGTGATCTTCATTTCGGGCCGCACCAGATGCAGCACGAACAGCACCAGGCCGACGTGAAAAATAACCGACAGCAGCGCCCCAGCGCTGATCGGCGCCTTGGTGGTTTTGGCTTTGCTCATGTCGCGCCCCTACTGCTGGGCTTCGGACATCAGCGAGACTTTGTAAAAGCCGGAGTTGCCTACGATCGCCAGCAGATCGACCACCTTGCCGTACAGCGCGCCCTTGTCGGCACGTACATAGACCAAATTATCGGCCTGCACGGCGGCAATTGCGGCAAGCTTGGCGGGCAGCTCTTCGTACGTCACCTGCTCGGTGTGGCCGCCGCCGGTGTCGATGTAGTAATTGCCTTGAAGATCGAACGAGACGATCAGCGGATCGCGCGGCTTGCCCATTTCCTGCAAGCTGGCTTTCGGCAGCGTGATCGGCAACTGCGACATCATCAGCGGCGCGGTAATCATGAAGATGATCAACAGCACCAGCATGACATCGACCAGCGGCGTTACGTTGATTTCGGCGACAGGCCCCATCTCCCCTTCGTCGCCACCGCCGGAAGAGGTTTTTACATTCATGCCCATGACTTAACCCCTCGCTGGTGCGAATCGCTTCGAGAGTCGGCCGGCGTAAACGCCCACAGCCGTATTGATGCGACCGGAGTAGCGGCCCAGATTGGTCGAGAAGCTGTTGTAAGCCATGATCGAGGGAATCGCCGCGGCCAGACCGATGCCGGTGGCGATCAGCGCTTCGGCAATACCCGGCGCCACCGTGGCGAGGCTGGTGTCGTGCGCGGCGGCGATGCCGGTGAAGGTGTTCATGATGCCCCACACGGTGCCGAACAGGCCGATGAATGGCGCCGAAGAGCCCACCGTTGCCAGAAACGGCAGACGCTTGTTGA
>CAJCJH010000111.1 GCA_903970615.1 Rhodospirillales bacterium | reverse complement strand
AAGGGCGCACCGGACATTCTCTTCGTCACCATCGCCGGCAACAGCGACCATGACAATGCCTTTCAGGAGATTATCCCTTCCTCCTTTAAGCTGCCCAATCTCATCGTCACCGGGGCGGTCGATCAGGCCGGCGACGAGACCACCTTCACCAGCTATGGCGAAAACGTACTCATTGACGCCGACGGAAAAGCCGTGGAAAGCGTGGTGCCCGGTGGCACGAAGGTGAAGATGAGCGGTACCTCGATGGCCGCACCTCAGGTGACGAACCTGGCGGCCAAGCTGCTTGCGATCAAGCCTGATCTGACGCCGGTCCAGGTGATCGACCTGATTCGCAAGGGTTCGGATGTCAGCGAGGACGGACGTCGTAACCTGATGAATCCGAAGCGATCCGTTGAGCTGCTGAAATCTGCTCCGCCAATTGCTGCTACATCAGAATGATCCGGCAAGGGTGCGATAAGCAAGGTTCGGTGGGCAAAGCGTAGCTTGCCCGCGTCTCCGTCTGGTTCGCGTGGGCAGATGAAGTCAGCCTAGCCCGGGCTTTTGTAGGGTGTTGCAGAACGGAGTGAAGCCCTCGCTGATAGCACTTCAGGGCCGGACACCGTCCCCCCGGTTCCCTGACGCGAACCTCTACGTATTGGCTCATCGAAAACGGGTGGGGCGATGCTGAGCCGCCGCACACGCGCTGACTGGGCGTGTGTGTAGTCAGCGCGTTGGAGGGCTTGAGCGCAGGTATTCCAGATAGCTTGTCGGCCACATGAATTCGGACCAGCCCATGCCGGTGCGGCCGTCGATCTCGCAACGCATGGCGCCTTCGGTGAGGGTGGTGTGGGGGCCGGGGATCAAGGGGAAGTGTGCGTAGTGCTGGCCTTTGAGCATGGTGACGCGGCCGAGGGTGTCCTGCAGTTCGATTTCGAGATGGCGCTGGTTGTATTGCTCGTCGTGATCGAATTCGATTTCGAGCGAGTGCAGTTCGGCGATCGCGTCTTCCTTGAATACGTAACCGCGTAGTTCGGTCTTTCCACGGGCCTGGAACTGCCAGAAATGCACGCAGAGGTCGGCGCCTGCCTGCGCGTGCAGCCACTTCCAGTGCTGTGGCGTCTGCCAGTCGCGCGTGCCCCAGCTATGGTCGCGGGCACCGAAGGCTTCAAACGCGATACGACGCTCGCCGATGCGCAGTGTGCCGTGAACGCGGCCGGCCTGTTCAATGCGGTCGGTGGCGGCGTAGTCGGGGCAGCCATCGGGGTGGAAGCCGTAGGCATAAGGCGGGTGCAGGGCTTCGAAGTGCGCGTGCAGGCTGGCGCCTTGACCTTCGAGACGCATCTCGGCTTGCTTGAATTGCAGGTCGTGCCGGAGATGCACTGCGCCGACGCGCCAGTCGTCGAAGTTCATCGTTTGCGGCACTTCGATGCCATCCACCGCCTCTGCGATCGGCGCGCCGCCGACGCCATCGCCGAACACGACGAAGGCCGAGCCGGCCTTGCTGTCCTTGTTGACCCAGGTGTAGCAGAAGGCGGCGAGATCGTGATCCGGCAGCACGAAGGTGTAGGGGATCGACTCTCGCTCCAGCGGCAGGTCGCGCAAACGATGGCGACCGTTGTTCGAGCGATCGAGTCCCGGAAAGGGACGATGTTGCAGGGGCTTCTTCATAAAACTCCGCGAAGATCGCCCGGTCAGGTTGTTGCCTGACCGGGCGGAGGTGTCGACAGAAAGGCCGATGAGGTTCAGGCCTGCTCAGGCTGCCTTTTCGAGCACGCCCTGCGCCGGATCGTCTGTTTCGTCGTGGATGATGACGAGGCCGTTGTCGCCATCCAGCGTGATCTTCGCGCCATCCGGAATGAGCTGCAGCGCGCCTTCGATCTGCACGCCGGGTAGACCGAACTCGCGCGCCAGCAAAGCGCCGTGGCTGATGAGTCCGCCGGTTTCCAGCACGATGCCCTTGATCAGCATGAACACCGGTGTCCAGCCGGGATCGGTGGCATGCACGATAAGGATATCGCCGTCCTTGACGCGGCCGATCTGCGACAGTTCCAGCACCACCCGCGCGGTGCCGGTGACCTTGCCGACGCTGGTGGTTTTGCCGCGCAGCACGCCATCGCCGGAGATTTCCGGCTGATCGATCGGCGCGGGACGGCCGCTGACGATGAAGGGCGCCGGATGCCGGGACTTGGCATCGATCGCATTGAAGTTCTTGCGCCGCGCTTCGATCTTGACGCGCGTCAGCTTCTTGTTTTCGGTGCCGGCGAGCACGGCATATAGCTCATCCATCGTCAGGAAGTAACACTCGCGCATCTCCTGCAAGCCGCCGCGCGCCACGCATCGACGGCCGATTTCCTCGAAGCCGAGCTTGATGTCGTAAGTGCTCCAGTCCATCACTTCGCGCTCGTTGTCGCGGAACGCCATCGAGTGATGCGAGAAGTCGATCAGGAACTTGAACAACTGCGCCTTGAACAGGCCGAAGCTGGCTTGGCTGGCGAGATTATCGTAGACATGCTGGATCGTTTCTTCGAGCCGTTCGCGCGTGCGATGCTCCTGGATGCGCGGGTTGGAGGTTCCCATCAGCGAGCGGATCACGCGCAGGTCCACCATCGGATCGTCGGCGCGCCGGTGGAAATAGATATCGCGGTCGGGGTGGCCGCGATGGCCGCACTGGCGCACGTATTCCTTGTATTTTTCCAGAAACGCGGGACCATTGATGCACATGCGCGCCTTGTCGAGAAAGCGCTCGTCCGGAAATTTCTGGAACATCGATCTGAGTTCCGGGTCGCGGTAGACGGAGTCTGCGAGTTCCCAGGCGGCGAAGGTCTCCTCGGTGGTGATGGTTTCTTCACGGGTGCCGGTTACCAGATCCATGAAGACATTCGCACGCCCGCCGGTGTACCAGTTGCCGCAGATCCAGCCCAGCCAGCCCAGCGATTCACCCATGTACCAGAGCAGGCCATTCCAGGGCGGGTCGTAGGAGTTGATCTCCAGACGGATCACTTCGGCGACATGCGCCTTGACCTCGTCGTCGGACATCGCCGCATATTCTTCGCGGGTGCGCGGCCGCGTTGCCGCGCGATACGAGGGGCTGTTGATGTAATCGTCGCGGATCGCCTGCCACCAGTTGTAGCCCATGTCCGGCCGGTTCTGTTCGACGCGCACGAACATGTTGATATAACGCGCCCAGTCGAACGGCGCTTTCATCACTTCCTCGTGCCAGGCCTTCGGAATCTTGTGCAGCATGCCGGCGCGCAGCGGTGGCGGAATCGACTGCGAAATGCGGTGACGATCGGCCTCGACGTTGTAGTACGAAACACCCTTGTGATAAGTCCACAGTCGCCGCGTGGTGTAGTCCTGCTCGGGATAACCGTAGGTCTGCACGCCCTTGCTGTGGCACTGATTCAAACCCCAGCAGCGCCACGAGAACATCAGCGGGCTGATCGCACCGGTCCACATTTCTTCCGGGAAAACGCGCGACCAGATGTTGTCGTAAGGCACTGCATCGTCATTGCCCTGCACGCTCGCGGTGACCTCCGCATCCCAGGAAAACTCCACGCTGGTGATCGGGCGCGACTGAAGAACGTAGAACTTGCCCTTGGCGTAACCCCATTCGATATCCTGCGGCATGCCTTCGTAATAAGCCTGAATCCGGCGGCCGATATCCGCCAATTCGCCGACGCGCTCTTCGGTGAGGGTAAAGATTTCACGCAGGCTTTCGGGCACTTCCTGCTGCAAGGTGCCGACACCGCGGGCGTGATCCCGCAAGACCTGCACTTTCTTGCTGCCCAAGGTGCGGTTCAGCACTTTCAGATTGCGATGGCTGACGATGTATTCGTCCGGCGTGACGATGCCGGATACGATCGCTTCGCCGAGTCCCCAGCTGGCGTTGATCATCAGCTCGTCGGTTGCGGTATTGATTGGATTGCCGGTGAACATCACGCCGGACACTTCCGATTCCACCATCGTCTGCACGACGACAGCGATTGAAGGAAATGCGGTGAAACCCTGCGACTTGCGATAACTGACCGCGCGCGCCGTCCACAAGCTGGCCCAGCACCGCTTCACCGCATCGATGACCGCTGCCACGCCCTTGATGTCGAGATAAGTGTCGTGCAGGCCGGCGAAGGATGCCCCATCGAGATCTTCCGCTGTGCCGGAAGACCGCACCGCTACAAACAGGTCGGCGCCGAGCTTTTTGTAGCCTGCTGTGATCTCGGCCGCCACATCGGCGAGTTCGTTGCCGCCAACGATGATTTCGCGGATCTGCTGGACCGAGGCTTCGAGCGCGTCCGCGTTTGCGTAGTCGATCCTGGCAAGAATCCAGGAAATCTTCTGCTTGAGTGTTTCGATGTGCGCGTTGTAAGCCGCGGTGCCGACCACGAAGCCCGGCGGTACGGCAAAACCGGCCTGCGTCATCCGGCCCAGATTCGCGCCCTTGCCGCCGACCTGCAAAGGATCGGTGGCGCTTGGGTCGGCAAACCAGATCGTGTAGTTGTTCGTTGCCATCTGCTTTCTCCTCTCTCGCTTGATGTCCCGCCATTCTTCGGGGCTGGGGACGGATTCGTGACCGGCGCTAGCCCATTTTCCAAACACCTCGGATAGCGCGGACATCGCCGCAGGTTTCATCACCACTGTGCGGTTTCATTGCTGTTCCTAATCGCCGCTGAACGCGGGTTTGCGCTTTTCTGCGAAGGCTCGAATACCTTCTTTGGCATCGTTGCCACTGGTGAGCCGGATCAAGGCCTGCGCTTCGTCTTCGAGTTGGGCCTCGAAGGGTTGTTGCAGCGATTTGCGGAATAAGCGGCGGATTTCGCCGTAGGCGCGGGTAGGGCCGGCGGCGAGTTTCAATGCGGCTTGTTCGGCGCGTTCGAGAACCTCGGCCTCATCGACCATGTAATCGATGAGGCCGGCTTTTTCGGCTTCCTCGGCCGAGAGCACTTCGGCGAGCAATACGAAGCGCCGTGCGCGCGCGATGCCCATGCGCGATGCGAGACCGAAAGACGCGCCGGCATCGCAGCTATAGCCGAGTTGCGTGTAGGCCGAACCGAATTTTGCAGAGCGTGCGCCGAACACCAGGTCGCAATTCGCAATCAGTGCCAGCGAGCCGCCCATCGCGGTGGCATGTGCGGCGGCAACGATCGGCGAATCGAGCCGCGCCAGACGTGCGAGCGCCATGTGCAGGTCGGCGGTCCATTGGCGGATGCGATCGGGCAGCACGTCGAGATCGCGCATGAAGGCCTGGATATCGCCGCCGACGCTGAAGAAGCGGCCGCGTGATGTGATCAGCACCGCGCGCACGCCGACGTGATGGCCGATCTCGTTGGTGGCGGCCATCAATTCCTGGCACAAAGGGCCATCGATCGGATTGCCGCGATCGGCCTGAATGAATGTGAGGCGCGCCAAAGGTCCATCGAAATGCAGGTCCAGGGTTTCGTAAGCCATGCTGGGTTCTTCGAGTGGATAGAATGGCGGGCGCAGGGTCAGCGTTTGGAAGGAGCGCCGATCAGATGCCGACGGTGGCCGAAACGCCGGTTGCAGCACCAGCGTTGGCGCTGATCTGGTTGAACCAATCCGGCCAGCCAGCGCGACGGTTCTGTTCGGCGGCCAGCGCGCGCTCTTCGGGAATCGCAAATTCCAGATCCCAGCGCTTGAGCGCCGGCATGATGACCCAGCGATGCCAGATCGGCGGGATCAGCGCCGTCAGGAAACAGACAAAGACGCTCGGCATTTCGATCGATTGCCGATGCGGCTGCAGCGAGTAATAAGGCTGGTAGGAATTCTGATGATGATCGGCGTGGTTGGTGATCTCGAACGTCGAGGTGCGCGACAGCCAGCCCAGATGATTCCAGACATGGCGACGTCCAATCGGACTTCCCGGCAGACGCACCAGGCCGTAATGCTGAAAGTAATTGAAAGACTCCACCCAGCAACGCGAAATCAGCTGCGCGGTGAGCGTATAGACGACCGCGCGCCAGCCGCCGATGGCGTAGATCACAAGTTGAAATAGAACCAGCGCGAGTGCGGCCCGATAGGCGCGGTGCCGGATATTCCAGGGGCTCAGGCCTCGCTTGCGCAGTGCGTTGGCTTCCGTCGTCAGCGCATAGCGCGTGCTTTCGATCACTGAATTTGCCGAGAACGTGTAGAGGTTGCAGCCGCGCGGTGCGGTGTCGCCATCCTCGATTGTGGCCACATCGATATGGTGCCCGACGACGTGGCCGATATCGCGCGTGCAATCGAGAATGCAGAGATGCGAATAGCGACCGACCGTGCGGGCGATCCGGCTGCGCATGTGATACAGCTCGTGCGCTGCCGGAATCAGCGGAATAACGCCCATCCAGGCCGCGCTCAGAATCGCGCCGCAGGTCTGGCCTGGCGTCAGCGCATTCCCGTAAACGCGCCAGGCCAGCACGCCATAAAGCGCGACCGGCCCGATCGCGCAGAGCCAGATCGGAACATTGGCGAACAGCGGCGAATTTATCTTGCGGGTGCGATAGTCGCGGGGGATGATCGAATCGAGAATCGCCAGCATCGGAAAGGTGGCAATGCCGAGCCAGACATAGTCGCCGCCGAGCGCGAAGCCCAGATAAGCGCTGCCCAGAATCAATACCGGAACCCAGTATTTCAGATAGTCGGCCATGCTCGTCCTCCGCAACATTTATGAACAGTGTGTCTATTTTTACTCGTCGGATTGTACAATTGCAATCGTGCAGGCGGAACCGCGGGTGCAAAAGCCGGGTCGCCCGCCGTCATCTTTGAATTCGAATCCCAGACCGTGAGGAAATCAGCATGAAACTGTTCCACCCCGATGCCTTGGCCGATAAACGCATTCTGATTACCGGCGGCGGCACCGGCCTGGGCAAGGCGATGGCGCTGCATCTCGCCGCGCATGGTGCGCAAGTTCATTTATGGGGACGCCGGCAGGAAGTGCTGGCCAATGCCGCCGCTGAAGTCAATGCGCTGAATCCCGGCAAAGCGTTCACGCAGCCGGTGGATATCCGCCGCGCCGATCTGGTCGACGCGGCGATTCAAAAAATCTGGGACGAATACGGTCCGCTCACCGGCTTGATAAACAACGCGGCGGCGAACTTCATCGCGCCGACCAAGGACATCAGTTCGAGAGCCTTCGAGGCGATCACTTCAACGGTGATGAACGGCGCGTTCAATACCACCAATGCCTGCGGCCGGCGCTGGATCGAGCAAGGACTGAAAGGCTCGATCGTGTCGACGCTGGTGACCTGGGTATGGACCGGCTCGGCGTTCGTTTGCCCTTCCGCGATGGCCAAAGCTGCGGTGCATGCAATGACCCTGTCGTTGGCGGTGGAATGGGCGCGCTATGGCATCCGCATCAACGCCGTGGCACCAGGCCCGTTTCCGACGGAATATGCTTGGCTGATGCTCAATCCCACGGGCGAATCTTCGGCGGGCGCAACGCAGGCCAGCGAAGTGCCGATGGGCCGCTACGGGCAAATGGATGAACTCGGCAACCTGATGCTGCTGTTGCTGAGCGACGGCTGCGATTACATCACCGGCGCGTGCATCCCAATCGATGGCGGTCATCATTTGGCGGCGCCATCGACTTTTGCGGGACTGACCAAGCTCAGCGACCAAGCCTGGCAGGAAATCCGGCAAGCCTCGCAAGCGGCGAGCGCGGCGGCGAAGGCGCAGCGGACGGTTTGAGTTAATCGTACTTCTCGATCGCACGTTTTCGATCAAGCGCTGGACTACAGTGATCGTGTGCGAGCCAGCGGCAAGCGCGAGGATTCCTCGGCGGCGGCGCAGATAACGATAAAATCGCAGTCGCACTCTCCGCAGGCATTTCATGGCAATTTCGATTACTCCGCGTTCGACGCGACGCACGCGCGACAAGCATGGCGGCAAAAAAGCGACGGTCGAAGAGCGCTTGCTTGCCGCGATGGAGCGCTTGCTGGAACGCGGTCAGAAATTCGGCGGTTTGACAGTGGAGCAGCTGACGTCGGAAGCCGGCATGTCGCGCGGCACGTTCTATCTGCACTTCAAGGACAAAGGCGAACTGGTCGCGCGTCTGATGAGTGTGGTCACCGATGAAATCGTGCAAAGCGCCGGCGCGTGGCTGGCGTATGCGGAGAAACCTCAGCGCAAGGATATCGAAGCGGCACTGATGGGCGTTTCCGAAGCGTTCAAGAAACATCGCACGATCATTGCCGCGCTCAACGACACCGCGATGTCCGATCCCACCGTCGAGGCGCTGTATCTGGACATGATGGCAACCATCTGCGCCCGCTGCCGGCACTCGGTCAACGCCGCCCGACGCGATGGCGTGGCAAGGCCCGAAGCCAACAACGATGTCGCAGACGCCTTATCCTGGATCGTCATGCTCTACTTCGGCCGTTTTGCGCCGATAAGGGAAGGTGCGGAATTCAAAAGGCTGGCGCGTGCCTTGACGCATATCTGCGCGACGGCGGTATTCCTCGATATCCCTGATGCAGGCTAGCAGCGCAGCCAGCACGGGACTTCAGCGCAGACGTAATCATGCAGACGGCGCAAGCTGAAGTTAGCTAGCGATCGCGTTCGTTTCGATATTGTCTTGGCGTACAGTTTTGCAGCGCCTTGAACGCCGCGGTGAAATGCGACTGATTCGAAAATCCAAGTTCCTGCGAAATGCAGGCGAGGCTTGATTCGGATTGGCGCAGCCATTGGCGTGCTCGAAGGATGCGGCGGCGCATCAGGAATTGATGGAAAGGCAATCCCGTGAGAAGCCTGAAAGTGCGATTGAACGCCGCCCGGCTGAGACCGGTCTGCTTCGCAAGCATATCGACGCTGAGCCTGCTGCCGATTCGCGCATCGATGTACGCCAGCAAAAACTCCAGCGATTTATCGCCGAGCATACCCGCGGCGCAATCCATCGGCGCATCGTCGCCGGCTTGCGAATCATGGCCGCCGAGATGACACAGCAAGGCGTCGGTGAGTTTGCCGACGTAATCCGGCACAGGCGCATTACCGCGGCGTGCGACCTGCAACAAGGCCTGCATGCTGGCGCTGGCGTAAGCATCACGAAACGCGAAATAAGGAGAAGTCGATCGCGTCAAACGATTCATCGAAGCGTGATCGCAGTATTGCTGCGCGGCGCCAGCAGGGATGTGCAAAGTCACCAGGCTGATGCTGCCCGCGGTGCGGAAAGCCGCTGTTCGTCCGGGCGGCAGCACGGTCATCAAGCCGGGCATCGACACGGCGCGACTCAAACCGGATTCGGTCATCGCCCGCACGTCGCGCGATCCGCCGAGGTGGAGTGCGACGATCAGGTCACCGGTTTCGGGCAGCGAGAAGCTTTCCATCGGCGGCGTCCGCCAGCGATAAATGCCCAGCGGCATGGCCGCCGCATGCTCGTCCGCCAGTTCGGGCGATATCCGGAACGCGGCCTGCATCGCATTGGCCGACTCCAGATTCAGTCGATCGCGCATTTCCAGCATCTCCTCTGCGGATTCATTTTTTACAATTCTTCGATCCGATTTTGGTATACCACCGAAGCCACGTTCTGACAATAATCCGGCGTTAAGCAGGCGATGTTCATGCCCTGTCCATTCGAGGAGAAATCAGCATGATGAAAAACAAAGCCGTCGCAACGGATTACGGACTGTGGAAGCTGATGGCCTGGAGCGGGCCGGTATTTTTCACTTTGTTCTTCTTCATGTGGGGTCTGCTGGCAGACAACTTTCCGCCGATGAGTCCGAACCTGAGCGCCGAAGCGATGAAGGCGCATTACCTCGATAAAAGCCTGGCGATCAGTATCGGCATGTCGGTGTGCATGGTCGGCGGCGCGTTCTACATGACCTGGGGCTGCGCGGTTTCGCGGCTGATGCGCCGCATCGAAGGGCCGGAAGGCATGTTCTCCAATCTCGAAATGATGGGCGCTACCATTACCTTCACCCCGATCGTGGTGGCTTGCGGCATCTGGCTGGTTGCGGCGATGCAGGCTGCGGTGCTGTCTGCGGAAATCATCCAGAGCATGTATCTGCTGGGCTGGATGATTATCGATATCGCCTACATGGTCACCAGCTTCCAGATCATGGGCGCATCGATCGTGTTCCTGAAAGACACGCGCGAAAAGAAGCTGATTCCGGCCTGGATCAGCTGGTGGGGCTGGGTGACGATCGCCTCGTTTTTTCCAGTGAGCCTGATTCCGTTTTTCAAGACCGGTCCGTTCGCATTGAATGGCTTGTTCAATTTCTGGGTCGCTTTCCCGACCTGGTACATCTGGATCGTCGCTATGTCGATTTATGTCATCAAGGGCGTCAATCGCATCGAGATCGAAGATGGTGCCGCGGAAGCGAAGGAAGATGTAAGCAACGCAGTCTCGATGTTGGCAACACGCTAAACGGCGAATGCCGGGCGCGTGAAGCGGGAAGATAAACTACGCCGCGTGCCGGGCGTGGAAGGGATCTGGGTCTTCATCGGCGCCGACCTGGCTTTTTTCGGCCTGCTGTTCATCTCGTTCATGCTGAGCCGCCGCGACAACCCGGCAGTTTTCGCCGCCAGCCGCCAAACGCTGGACTACCACTTCGGCGGCGTAAACACGCTGATCCTGCTGACGAGTTCCTGGTTCGTGGCGATGGCGCTGTCGGCGGCCAGGAATAATCGCTTTGTCGTCGTGCAGCGCTGCCTCGCTGCGGCGTTGCTCTCTGGCATCAGTTTCGGCGTCTTGAAAATCATCGAGTATGGTCGTGAGATCGGGTCGGGCGTTTCGCCCAAAACGAATGATTTCTTTATGTACTACTTCACCTTCACCGGCATTCATTTTGTGCATGTGATCGCCGGTTGCGTGGTGTTGATCGTGCTGCTGGTCAATGCGCGCAAACAGTCTTATCGCAGCAACGACTTGGCCGGCCTGGAAATCGGCGCGAGCTATTGGCACATGGTGGATCTGCTCTGGATCATCATCTTTCCGCTGCTTTACCTGCTTCGATGAACGCCAGATCGCATCGCGGGCATCCTCCGGTCATCGGCATGGTCTGGTTGCTGTTGATGGCCGCAACGCTTGCCAGCACCTGGGGCGCATCCGACCGCCGCATCCCCGCCAGCATCGCCGCGGTCGCAACGCTGCTGATTGCTGCATTCAAGGCGCGCCTGATCGTGCTCTACTTCATGGAACTGAAAACGGCACCGGTGCTGCTACGCCTGTACTTTGAACTTTGGATTGTCGTCGTCGCAGGGGCAATCCTGCTGATATACGCGCTGCCGCCAAACATCGGTTGAATCTCGCAGCCGCAGCGCGATGGCATTCGCTGCGCATCGAGTCGATGACTCAACGCGGCCACAATGCCTGACTTCGGAATATTCCGATCGGCTTGACTGCGCGAAAGTCGCCGATTTGTGATGTCTTCTGCGCTCGAAAAATCAGGATTCTTCCGCAGCCGTTAAAATCATCGGCTAGCTCGCAACCGCGCCGTGGCCGATGTATGAACGACTCTGAAGACTGGAAGGATTGGGGTTCCGCCACGCTCGGCGTGCGTGCGGCCGAGCTGCGCGGTGCGGAGCGCGAGCATTCGCCGGCGATTCATCTGACGTCGTCGTTCATCTTCGAGAACGCCGCGCAGGCGGCTGCCGTGTTCGCGGGTACCGAAGCCGGCAACGTCTATTCGCGCTTCACCAACCCGACCGTGCGTGCGTTCGAGCAGCGGCTCGCCGCGATGGAAGGTGGCGACAGTTGCGTGGGCACGGCCAGCGGCATGTCGGCGATTCTGGCGACGTTCATGACGCTCTTGCGCGCGGGCGATCACATCGTCGCCTCGCAGACCTTGTTCGGCACCACGATCAACCTGTGCAACAACATCTTCGCGCGCTTCGGAGTGGAGACGACCTTCGTCGCGCCCGAGGATGTGCAGGCCTGGCGCAATGCGGTGCGGCCGAACACCAAGCTGTTCTTCGTCGAAACACCTAACAATCCGCTCACCGATATTGCGGATATCCGCGCGCTGGCCGAGGTCGCGCACGCCGCGAATGCCTTGTTGATCGTCGACAACTGTTTCCTCACGCCGGTGCTGCAACAGCCATTGAAGCTGGGTGCGGATCTGGTGATTCATTCGGCGACCAAATATCTGGATGGACAAGGCCGCTGCATGGGCGGCGCCGTGGTCGGCGATTCCACGCGCGTCGGCAAGGACGTGTTCGGTTTCATGCGCACGGCCGGCCCGAGCATGAGTCCGTTCAATGCCTGGGTTTTTCTCAAGGGACTGGAAACGCTGAGCCTGCGCATGCGCGCGCATTGCGAAGCGGCGCACAAGCTGGCCTTGTGGCTGCGCGAGCAGCCCGCGATCGAACACGTGTACTACCCCGGCTTGCCGGATCATCCGCAGCATGCGCTCGCGCAAGCTCAGCATCTTCGTCTCGGTGATGGGCCGGACGCGCCGACGGCTTACGGCGGCATCGTCTCGTTCGAGGTCAAGGGCGGACGCGAAGCCGCATGGCGTGTGATCGATGCGACACGCATGCTGTCGATCACCGCCAACCTCGGCGATACGCGCACCACGATCACGCATCCGGCGACGACCACGCACGGCCGCGTGCCGGCGGAGGCGCGTGCGCGTGCGGGCATAAAGGAAAGTTTGATCCGCGTTTCGGTCGGGCTGGAAAATATTGAGGACATCTGTGCCGATCTAGTGCGCGGAATGCGTGCATGAGTGCAGTCGATGCATCGCTGGCCATCGACGACACTTTGCAGCACTTGAGAAGGGTGTTGGCGAACACGGCGGAATCGCCACGGCCGATGGTGGATCTAGAGCTTTCCGCCGAACTCGAGAAACTGCTCGGCCAGAAAGTCGCCGCGAACATGCGCGCGGCCGCAGTGCTGGTGCCGATCATCCAGCGCCGCGATGGTCCGCATCTATTACTGACGCGGCGCTCGGAGCTGCTGCGGCAACACAAAGGCCAGATCAGTTTTCCCGGCGGCGCGCGCGACGCGGGTGATGCCAGCTTCGCCGCTGCGGCTTTGCGCGAAGCGTTCGAGGAAATCGGTCTGCCGCCGGGCTTGGTGGAAATCGTCGGATATCTCGACGATTATCCGGTGCTCTCGGGTTTTCGCATCACGCCGGTGGTCGGCATCATCGGTGAAAATTTCAAGCCAACGCTGGCCTCCGGCGAAGTCGCGGAACTGTTCGATCTGCCGCTGGCGCAGGTGCTGGCAGCCGATGCGTTTGAACGCAAAATCCTCAGCCGTGATGGATTCGAGGTGCCGTTTTTCGAGATCACTTATGGCAATTATCGTATCTGGGGCGCGACCGCCGGCATCCTTTGGCAATTGCGCAATCGGCTGCTGCTACTGTGAAATCTGTGAACGATCCCCTGCAACAAGCGTTGAAATTGCAGCGCGATGCTGCGGACACCGGTTTCGATTGGCCGCAGGATGAAACGTTGTGGCCGCAGCTCTGGTCCAAGCTGCAAGAGGAGATCGCCGAATTGCAGCAAGCGCCGGATGCTGTTGCGCGCATCGAGGAACTGGGTGATATTTTGTTCATGACGGTGAACATCGCGCGACATTTGCATATCGATCCCGCCGCCGCCTTGAGTGCTGCCAATCAAAAATTCGAGCGGCGATTTGGCTTCATCCTGCAGCATGCGGAACAATTGCCGGCCATCGGCGAGGCCCGGCGTCTGGCAGCGATGGAATTACTCTGGCTGGCGGCGAAGATTGCCGAGAAAGCTCAGGCAGGCCGGTAATCCCGTCAATGACGCAAGACGCCCGCAGACAGTAAACTCGACGCCCGTCAAAAATAACAAGATTACTACCTGGAGGCGTGCATGAGAATTGGACTTGTAGTGGATTCGGCATGCGATCTGCCGCCGGAATTTTATCGGGACAATAACCTGGTGATTCTGCCCATTACGATCCGTCTGGCGAACCGGCATCACGTCGATCGGCGCGATCCGGGCGCGACGCTGGATTTTTATCGGCGCCATCTCACCGAAGCCGCGCAGGGCGAGACCGAGGCGTTTTCGGTCGAGCAGATCAAGCAGCTGTTCCTCGACAAGCTGGTCGTCGACTACGACTTTGTCATCGTGCTGATTCTCGCCAGCTCACGCAGTCCGATGTTCGACAATGCCACGCGCGCCTCGCTGGAAGTGTTGTCGGAATACAAGCCAAGGCGCTTGAAAGCCGGCCTCAGCACGCCGTTCGCCATGCGCGTGATCGACACGCAGAATCTTTTTGCGGCACCCGGCGTGCTCACGGTGGAAGCCGTGCGGATGATCAAGAGCGGCTTGCCACCCAGCAAAATCCGCGAGCGGCTCGAAGCCTTGGTGCCGCAGTTATATGGCTATATGTTGCCGCAGGATCTCGGGCAATTGCGCTCGCGCGCGGCCAAGAAGGGCGACCGTAGCGTTGGCTGGATCAAATATGCGGTGGCCAGCACGCTGGACATCAAACCGCTGGTGCGCGGCTTCCGTAACGAAACCGGGCCGGTAGCGAATCTGCGCCATTTCAAGGACGGCGTGGAACGCTGCTTCGATTACATGATCCGCAAGATCGGCGATGGCTTGCTGACGCCAACGCTATGCCTGAGCTATGCCGGCGAACTCGGCGATCTGGACAGGATGCCGGGTTATCAGAAAATGCGAGCGGCCGCAAAAACCGCCGGGGTCGAAGTCTTCGTCAGCCTGATGAGCATGACGGGTGCGGTCAACGTCGGCGAAGGCTCGCTCGCGTTTGCCTTCTGCGCGGATACGCACGAGTTCGAATAGTCAGCTGGCTTGCGTTCCAATCAGCATGATCATCGGCGCGATTGCGCGCGTTCATTCCAGCGCCTCGTAAAGCGCGACATATTCCTGCGTTACCCGATGACTCGCATCGAAGTGGATCATCGGCCGGTGCTGCTCGTGCGATTCCTTCACGCGCACCGAACTGGATAAGGTTTGCGCCAGCACCGGCTGGCCTTCTTCGCGCAGTTCCGCGACTACGCGCGCCGGTAATTTGGCGCGGCCCTGGAATTGATTGACGACGATGCCTTCGATTTCGAGTTCGTCGTTGTGATCGGCGCGAATCTCGTGAATGTTTTCCAGCAGCGTGTACAGTGCCTGCCGGCTGAATTCGTCGCAGTCGAACGGGATCAGCACGCGGCTCGCAGCGATCAATGCGGAACGGCTGTAAAAATTCAGCGCGGGCGGAGTGTCGATGTAAATCGCGTCGTAGCCTTTCAGTTTATCCAGCGCCTGTTTCAGCTTCTGCACTTTCTGTTTCGATTCGAGCTTGACCTGCAAATCTTCCAGCTTCGGATCGGCCGCCACCACATCGAGATGCTCGAACGGTGAGTTGATCGCATAGCTGCCGAAGTTCGGCGCCTGAATCGAAAATCCGAGTGACGACTCGAAGAAATCCGCTGCGGTGCGTTCACCGGCTTCCGGTCTACGCCCCAGCAAATACTGGGTGGAATTGCCTTGCGTATCGAGATCGATCACCAGCGTGCGCAGGCCGCGCGCGGCCGAAATCGCCGCCAGATTGCATACGATTGTGGTCTTGCCAACGCCGCCTTTCTGATTGAATACCACTCGGCGAATCATGGCTTGAACTCCGCCGTCGATGTCATGCTGGCTATCATTTTGAGGTTATCGTTAATGTTGGTTGATGCTGATTGTCAGGTCGTCTGTTGCGCCGCAGCGCGGCCAGAACCGCCGCGACATTATCGCCAGTTTCATGCCGCGCGCATGCGGCCTTCATTTCAGCTGCCGTGTCGCTCGCAGACCGGCTACGATGCGCGTTCTTTTTTCGACGGGGAAAACGCTTGAAACACAATGTTTACTTTGAAGGCGGCGTGCAAAGCATCGGCTTCGAGCGCAACGGCGCGCGCGCCAGCGTCGGCGTGATCGCGCCGGGCATTTATCATTTCGGCACTGCGGCCGCCGAGCGGATGAACGTCGTCAGCGGCGCCTTGCGCGCGAAGATCGCCGATGGCGACTGGCAGCTTTATCCAGCCGGAACCGCGTTCGAGATCGCCGCCAACAGTGGCTTCGATGTCGAAGCGGTGGGCGGCCCGGCCGCGTATCTCTGCCAATTCCTCGCTTGAAAGAAGCGCGGCTTAAAGCGAGGTTTGACGCACGCAGTTTAACTGGAGATCGTCGTGCTCGCGGCGAGCGCTGCCGGCTTTCGCAGCCAGCGGGCGATTGCTATTTGCAGTGCATAGCCGGCGAGGCCCAACAGCAAGCCGGCGTAGACATCGATGGCGACATGCTGTTTCGTCGCCAGCGTTGAGTAAAAAATGCCAACGCACCAGAGGCCATTGAAGACGCGCCAGGCAGCGTGCGTGTGCATGGTTCGCAGCAAGCGATCAATCCAGAGTGCTGAAAATATAGCGAAGCAGGCATGCAGCGAGGGCATGGCATTGCCGCCACGATCGGCCGTTTTCAAAGGCTGATAGAACGGATAGCGAGCCCAGTCGATGTCTGCGGCTGGCGTGGTCGTCGGCCAGAAAAAAAAGATACTGAAGCCGACTGCGCAGATGGCCGCAGCGCTCAGATAATAGCTCAGCATTTCACGACGATCATCAATCAGCGCCGGCACCAGATTGACGTAAACCCACAGCGAGGCATACAGCCAGATCGCTTGCGCCGAGAAATCGACGAGACGATCCAGCGCGGTGATCGGCATTTCGGTCGACGGAAAAAACTTGATGTTGAGCAGCGCGAAATAGCAGACGAAAAAAAATGTCATCCCGCCAGTGATGACGACGCGCTTGATGCTGGAAAGCGAAATCAGGCGCGCCCAAATTTTGCTGAGATCGCTGGCGCCGCTGGTGCGGTTTTGCATGCGGCGGACGTGTCCTTATTCGGTTGCGCGAATTCAGTGATTCAGCGCGAAGCGATTCACGGGATCGCAACGCTGGCCAGAATTTCTTCGGCAATGACGATCGCGCGATCGCTTTCGACCGCGCTCAGACGATGGCCGGCCACTGCGACGAATACCGCCTGCACATCTTCCGGAATCACGCCGGAATGATTTTCCAGCAAGGCCCAGGCTTGCGCGCAGCGGCGCAAGGCCAGTCCGGCGCGCGGCGAAAGTCCTTGTCGCAAGCCCGGATGACGCCGCGTCGCGTCGATCAAAGCCATCAGATAATCGATCAGCGCGGGCGAAGTGCGGATGGTTTGCACTTGCTGCTGCAGCGCGAGCATTTGCTCGGGTTCGAGCGCAGCTGGCGTGTTCGCCAGCAGGTCGCGGCGCTCGCTTTCCATCAGCAGCCGGCGCTCCGCCTGCGCGGGCGGATAGCCGAGTGAAATCCGCATCAGGAAGCGATCGAGCTGGGATTCCGGCAACGGAAAAGTGCCGATCTGTTCGCTCGGGTTTTGCGTGGCGACGACGAAAAAAGGCTCGGGCAAAGCGCGCGTCGCACCTTCGGAAGTCACCTGCCGTTCTTCCATCGCTTCGAGCAAGGCGCTTTGCGTTTTCGGGCTGGCGCGATTGATCTCGTCGGCCAGCACCACCTGCGCGAAAATCGGCCCAGGATGAAAACGGAATGCGCCGGTCGCCGGCTCGTAAATCGAAACGCCGAGAATATCCGCCGGCAACAAATCGCTGGTGAATTGCACGCGCTGAAAATGCAGGCCGAACACTTTCGACAAGGCCAGCGCGAGCGTGGTTTTGCCGACGCCGGGGATGTCTTCGATCAGCAAATGGCCGCGCGCCAGCAGACAGGCAACCGCCAGACGCAACTGGCGATCCTTGCCGAGCACGATGCCGCAAAGTGCATCGAACGCCGCCTGTAATTGTGGACTCATGTTTTTGCGATCACGGATGTTGACGAAATCGTCGCAGCCAAGGGTTCGCCCAGACGCAGGCCGAGACCAGCGGTGAGTTGCGGCAGCCAGCCGAGTGCGCCCGCAGGCGCCAGCAGGATCACGGTCGAGCCGAGATGGAAGCGGCCCAGTTCGTCGCCGCGCTGCAAGCGGATCGGCTGCATCAGTTCGTAAGCCTGCGGTTCGGGCCGGCGCTGATGGGGCGGGGTGATGCGCCCGCTCCAGACCGTTTCGATGCCGCCGACGATCATCGCACCGACCATTACCACTGCGAGCGGGCCGAAATCGGTCTCGAAAAAAGCCACCATCCGCTCGTTGCGCGCGAACAGTTTCGGCAGCGCGCGCGCGGTGCTGGGGTTGACGCTGAACAGGCGCCCCGGAACATAACTCCAGCGCGTCAGTCGCCCGGAAAAAGGCATGTGGACGCGATGATAGTTATTCGGCGCCAGATAAATCGTGCAGAAACTGCCATTGGAAAACGACTGCGCGAGTGCAGCATCGGCGAGCAATTCGGTCGCGGTATAGGTGCGGCCCTTGGCCTGGATCAGCGCGCCTTCAACGATCGCGCCGAACTGGCTGAGCGTGCCATCGACCGGGCTCGACAACAGTTTCGGATCCACCGGCTGCGGCCGCGCGCCGGGTTTCAGCGCTCGCGTGAAGAAGTCGTTGAAGCTGTTGTATTGCTCGGCGTGCTCGTATCGGGCTTCGCTCAGATCGACGCGATAAATGCGCATGAACTGGCGGATCAGCCAATTCTTGAAGCGCAGCCCGCGTGCTTCGGCGAAGTGATGAATCAGCGCCGATAAGCCACGCGTCGGCAGGCATTGCTGAACCCGTGCGAACAGGCGATCGCGGCGGCTCGCGTCGAATTCCTTCATCAAGGGTCCCTTTGCAGCAAGGGTTCGAGATCGGCCGCAATCACATCGGCTTTGAACGGCGGCGTCAGATAGCCGGCCAATTCGGCGCGCGGATTGATCAACATCAATGCGGCCGAGTGATCCATCAGATAACTTTCAGGTGTCGCGCCCGGCACCTTGAGGAACACGAAACCGAGGCTTTGACCGAGTGCTTCGAGCGCGGCGTTATCGCCGGTCGCGGCGCGGAAATCCGGGCTGAAATAGTGGACGTATTTGTCCAGGCGCTCCGGCGTATCGCGTTGCGGATCAACCGAAATGAACACCACCTGCAACTTGCCGGCATCAGCGCCGAGCTTGCTGCGCACACTGGCGAGATCGGCGAGTGTGGTCGGGCAGACATCCGGGCAGAAAGTGTAGCCGGCGAAAACCAGCGTCCAATGGCCGCTGAAATCCGCATTCGTAAACGGCCGGCCGTCGCTGCCGGATAATGTGAATGGCGCGATCGGTCGCGGCTTCGGCAGCAGCGTGCCGGAATTGAGTTCCACTGCGCCGGGCTGCAACAGGATGGCGCTGACCAGCGCGCCGATCATCAGCGCAAACGCGGCAATGCCGCCGGTTATTATTCTGCGATTACGCAAACCGCTCTCCTGAAGTAGTGATGATCGGGCCGCTGCTGCTGAAATTCGCAATTCGCGCGAGACCGGCTGCCGGTGCTGGTTGCGCTGCTGCAAAGTTTCATCAACGGATTTTTGGCGAGTGCTGTGCTCGAAGCCTCATACTGTAAAGAAAAACCGAAGTGCCGACGTTGCGATGACCCATTTTCCCGAAGACCTGCAAGCCCTGCGCACGGTGCGCGATCTGGTGCGCTGGGGCGCGTCCGAATTTTTGCGCGCTGGCCTGGTGTTCGGCCACGGCACCGACAACGCGCTCGACGAAGCCTTTCATCTGGTGCTGTGGCGTCTGCGCTTGCCGCTGGATTTGCCGGCGGTTTATCTCGAAGCGAATCTTGCGGATTCCGAACGTCGCGCCGTCGTCGAACTGCTGAACGCGCGCGTACAGACGCGCAAACCAGCCGCGTATCTCACTGGCGAAGCCTGGTTTTGTGGCCTCGCTTTCGAGGTCAATGAGCACGTGCTGATTCCGCGCTCGCCGATCGGCGAAATGATCGGCGATGAATTCCGGCCGTGGCTGGCCACGCCGCCGCGCCGGATTCTCGATCTCTGCTCGGGCAGTGGCTGCATCGGCATCGCCTGTGCGCTGGTGTTTCCCGAAGCGCAGATCGATCTCGCTGAAATCGACCAACGGGCACTGGCGGTGATCGAGCGCAACGTGCGCCGCCACGGCGTTGCGGATCGCGTCAGCGTCGCAGCGGGCGATTTGTTCGCGCCGCTGCACGGCCAGCGCTACGATCTGATCGTCAGCAATCCGCCTTACGTGCCGCTCGCTGAATGGGCCGCGCTGGCGGCCGAATACCAGCACGAACCGCGGCTTGCGCTCGAAGCCGGCGATGACGGCATGGATGTCGTTGCGCGCATTCTCAGCGAAGCCACAGCGTACCTCGAAGATGAAGGCACGCTAGTCTGCGAGATCGGCGGATCGCAGGACGAATTCGACGCGCGCTTCCCGAAATTCCCCGGCGCCTGGCCCGAATTCGCGCATGGCGGCGACGGCGTATTCGCAATCTCGCGCAAGGATTTGCAAGCGTGGCTCGGCACCCAAAGTCCACGCAAAAAAGGCAAAAAGTAATGTCTGGAAATACTCTCGGCCGTTTGTTCTGCGTCACCAGTTTCGGCGAAAGCCACGGCCCCGCGATCGGCTGCGTCGTCGATGGCTGCCCGCCGGGTCTGGCGCTCGCGGAAAGTGATATCCAGCCCGAACTGGATCGCCGCAAACCGGGCACCTCGAAGTTCGTGACGCAACGGCGGGAAGCCGATCAGGTTCGCATTTTATCGGGCGTTTACGAAGGTCTGACCACCGGCACCCCGATCGCGCTGTTGATCGAAAACACCGATCAACGCAGTTACGATTACGACAAGATCAAGCAAGTATTCCGGCCGAATCACGCCGATTACGCTTACGTGCAGAAATACGGCCGGCGCGATTCGCGTGGCGGCGGGCGCTCGTCGGCACGCGAAACGGCAGTACGCGTAGCAGCGGGGGCGGTGGCGAAGAAATATCTGCGCGAAAAACTCGGCATACAGATTCGCGGTTACTGCGCACAGATTGGTCCGTTGGAATTGGAAATGAAGGATTGGGCCGCGGTCGAGCAGAATCCTTTTTTCTGTGGCGATCCCGCACGCATCGGCGAGCTTGAGGCGTACTTAACCCAGCTGCGCCGCGATGGCGATTCGGTCGGCGCGCGCATCAACATCGAAGCCAGCGGCGTGCCGCCCGGCTTGGGCGAGCCGGTTTACGATCGCCTCGATGCCGATCTCGCCTACGCGCTGATGAGCATCAACGCGGTGAAGGCGGTCGAGATCGGCGATGGCTTTGCCGTGGTCAGCCAACGCGGCAGCGAAGCCCGCGATGAAATGACGCCGGAAGGCTTTCTCGCCAATCATTCCGGCGGTACTGCCGGGGGTATCTCGACCGGTCAGGATTTGCGCTGTTCGATTGCGCTGAAACCGACTTCGAGCATCACCATTCCCGGCAAGACCATCGACGCCGAAGGCAAGGCCACCGAGATGCGCACTACCGGCCGGCACGATCCCTGTGTCGGCATTCGCGCAACACCGATCGCGGAAGCGATGGTGGCGCTGGTGTTGATGGATCACTACCTACGGAATCGCGCGCAGAATGGCGATGTGAAAGCCATAACGCCGGATATCTCGAGATGAATTTTCGGATCATGATTTTTGAATACCGATCGGGGACGATGCTTAGGCTGAAAAAATCCAGCCCAGCGAAATGACATCCTTATCCACGTCACTAGCACTCGCACTTCCGGACTTGCATCTGGATCTGGGTTGCGGAATAACGCCGCGAAATCCTTACGGACGTTCCGCGCTATTCGGAATCGATGTTCGCCCGAAACCTGCCTCCGGCAACATCACGCATGTGGTTGCGAATCTGGCTCTGGAGCCGATTCCTTTTGCGGATAATTTTTTCGGTTCGGTATCGGCCTTCGATTTTCTTGAGCACATCCCGCGGGTGCAGCCATCGGCGGACGACAAAAGTATCGAGCTGCCATTCGTGCGGCTGATGAACGAAATCTGGCGCGTGCTGGCGCCCGGTGGACGGTTCTATGCGATGACGCCGTGTTACCCAAGCCCGGCTGCATTTCAAGACCCGACGCACGTCAATATCATTACTGCGAAGACGCATGAATATTTCTGTGGCGACCAGCCAGGGGCAGCGATCTACGGCTTTAATGGAAACTTCCGCGAGCTGCGCAGCGAATGGGTCGTACCGAAAGATATTGAGCTTGCGCAGCCTTATAAGCTTTCGCAGAAGCTACGCTGGTTGCGCCGCCGATTGACCGGAAACCTGGCGCACTTCCTTTGGGAATTGGAGGCGATCAAGCCATCGCCTAAAGCACTGGCAGCTTGATCTGCGGCGATACCATTACTCGCTGATCGTCTTGTTAAGTTCTCTCGACGCCTGAGATTCAGTCCCTGAAAAGCGCGCAGCGGCAAAGATGACGACGGTATCCATTACTGATTGCTTACACTGGATCCGTCGTCTTCTGGACTGAAGTTTCTAGCAAACGTCTCGATGCCGCGGCTAATGCCATCAAGCTTTCAAGGCTTCTTTCACCGGCTGAAATTCGAGATTGAGCGCCTCGGCGACGGCGGCGTAAGTGAGTTTGCCGAGATGCACATTCAAACCCTCGCGCAGATGCGGATCGTCGAGCAGCGCCTTGCGATAACCTTTATCGGCCAGCGCGAGCGCGAAAGGCAGAGTGGCGTTGGTCAGGGCGAACGTCGAGGTACGCGCAACGCCGCCCGGCATGTTGGCAACGCAGTAATGCACCACGCCTTCTTCGATGTAAGTCGGGTTCTGGTGGGTGGTCGCGCGCGAGGTTTCAAAGCAGCCGCCCTGGTCGATGGCGACATCGACGATCACCGTGCCGGGCCGCATGTTTTTCAGCATAGCGCGCGTCACCAGCTTCGGCGCCGCCGCGCCCGGTACCAGCACCGCACCGATCACCAGGTCAGCATTATTCACCGCGTTTTCCAGGCCATCGACGGTGGAATAGAGCGTGGTCAAGCGGCCATCGAACACCGTATCCAGCCAGTTCAAACGGCTCAGCGAGCGATCCAGAATGGTGACCTTCGCGCCCATACCGACAGCAACGCGCGCTGCGTTATAGCCGACCACACCGCCGCCGAGCACCACCACATCCGCAGGTGCCACACCCGGCACGCCGCCGATCAACACGCCGCTGCCGCCCTGCGCTTTTTCCATCGCGTGCGCGCCGGCCTGGATAGACATGCGCCCGGCCACTTCACTCATCGGTGCCAGCAAAGGCAAGCCGCCGCGCGCATCGGTCACGGTTTCATAGGCGATGGCGACGCAACCGGATTTTATCAAGGCATGCGTCTGTTCCGGGTCTGGCGCCAGATGCAGATAGGTGAACAACACCTGACCTTCGCGCAGCATTTTGCATTCGACCGGCTGCGGCTCCTTGACCTTGATAATCATGTCCGCGCGGGCAAAAACTTCTGCCGCATCGCCAACGATCTGCGCGCCGACTGCTTGGTAATGCGTATCGCTGATGCCGATACCAGCACCCGCCTGCGTTTGCACGATCACCTCGTGACCATGCGCCTTCAGTTCACGAACACCGGCCGGAGTCAGCCCGACGCGGTATTCGTGAACCTTGATTTCCTTGGGGACGCCGATGAGCATATTAGCAACCGAATTTGTTGAATATGCCTACGTTACGGGTTTCCGCTGCTGAGGTCGATGTTCTGCATCGCCCTCGATTGCTTATCCTGTGAGAGGTTCTGCGCCGCTAAGTAGTGAACTCTCACCTGTAAGTAACTGGAACAAGTAACGTCGTTACGACACCGCTAGTATTAGTGCCGTCTGATGGAGTCGTCGCATTGATCACGAGACTATCGCTTCCCGCCGTGGTCGGTGCTTGAACCGTGAAGGAATAGATAATTTGGCCAAAGGAATTGGTATTCGCCACCGTGTAGCTTGAGGGGCCGAGGAAAGTTCCAGTCGTTAAGCCGGCTTTCACGGTGGTCAGGACAGGTGGAACCTGCCCGGCGGTATCGGAAACCACGATGTCTATCGTTTCCGATCCGCCGACCGGAATCGACAAGGCTGTGGGTGAAGGTGTGAGCACTAAATCCGAACTCGTCATTACGATGACCAGACTTTGGCGAACATTCAAGGATGAACTGGCATCGCAATTTCCATTGGCAGAACTGCACAGTAGACCTACGAACTTGCCGCTTGCGATGTCGTAACTGCCGTTTCCATTGAAATCGACATAAGGCTCCGTATTGCCCTGTCGCGTGTCATTCTCGTTTGAATCCAAAAACGCCTCGGGCAGAGATGTAAATAAATCGCCGTTCGGACATTGACTGGAGTTATTGGCAGGATTAGCTACCGACACATACTCGCCCGTGCCATTACAGTCGACAAAGCTTTCCTCACCAACTGCGGTGGCGAGAACCGTACAGCGATGATCATCGCAACCTTGCTCATGATCCCCAATGCTGCAACTCCCCCCCGCGGCGGGAGTTGCCATTCCATTGGCGACAAGCGTGCTCGTCCGAGGATTTTGTGTCGTAAATGTGACCGAGCATCCGCCATCAGTTGTTGTGCAAGATGGCTCGATTTGGCCGCATTCCGTGGTGAAGGCTACAGCAGTGCCGTTTGGCACTGGATTGTTGTAGCGATCGGACATGCGCACTGTGACATTTGTCGTGTTCCCGTCAACGTCATTGCCGACCAGATTGAGTTGTGAGGCTGCGAGCGACATTGAATTTTGCGCCGGGAACCCCGTCGATACCGTGATCTGATTCGATTGTGTTGTGAGCACGGCACCATTCGACTTGGTGGCGCTTGCGATCACACGCACCACGGTGTGCACAGTGCCAGAGCTGACGATCGTCGAGACGATGCCATTATTGTCACTCGAAGCGCTGGTGGCTGAAAGCGAGATCCCGCCTACCGACGTGCTCAACGAGAAGGAAACTGTTTGATTAGGAACAGGGTTCCCGTTCGCGTCGAAAACGGTGAACTCGACAACCTGGGTTTCGGAGAGTCCGGTTCCCTTCAGTCCAAGGGTCACCGCCGTAGTCGGCGAGGTGAATTGAATTGATCCAAGCGACGCCGACATCACCGAAATCGTTCCGCTGGCAGTCGGCGAACCGGCGACGCTCGCCGTTGCGGTGATCACGTCATTGCCTACGCAACCAGAAGCTTTGTAGGTTGTATCAAAGACGCCTGTCGAACTGGTTACTGGTGAAGTAATGGTGGCGTTGCCGCTTGCTATACAGGGCGAGGTAAAAGCCACAGCTGTTGATGTCGTGTACAGCGCATTGCTATTCGCGGTATCGACCAAATCGACTTCGATGCTCGAACTGCCCGCTGCGGCCAGCGGAGACTGACCGATCGTTATCTGTCCGCTGGTGAAAGCGCCGGCGCTTGATCTTATGCCGAGCGCGAGATTGGACGCAGCCGCAATGGTGATCGTGGTTTGCCCCACCAGTCCGGTTACATCCTTGTCGGTGCCCGTGATGGTAATGATGCCCGCAGACTGATTGGCTGCAATCGTCAAAGTAACCGAAGCCACGCCGGTTGAGTCTGTAACCGCAGAAGCCGCACTCAGCACCGGCGCCGAGCTGGCGAACGCAACCGTCGCATCCGAGACTGCGACGTTGTTCGCGTCGGTTATCGATGCGCTGATCGTATAAGCGGTGCTGCCGGTTGTCGTATCGAGCGTTCCCGCACTGGCGACCACACTGATATGTGCCGGGGTTGACGATGGCGAAAGCAGGATGATGCCGCCGGTCGTGGCGCCGGTCGTACTGCCGCCAGTAGTTCCGCCGGTCGTGCCGGAGCCAAAGCCTGCCCCCCCACATCCCGTCAGTGCTGATAGCAGCAACGAAGTCGCTAAAGCTTTGAACGCAATTTGAACGCGCATCGATTTCCCCGTGTGACCGCAGCATGCGCGGCATTTTTGCTTGATGATGCTATCCGTAAACTCTTTCGGAAACAAGAAATTTGGCTGGCATGACGAAGTGGTTTACCCGGTTCGTCATGCCACCAGCGGATTAAGGATAATCCGAATTCGATCTTGCCTAAGCACGTAGCGCAGGCCCGTGGCGGGATCGTCATGGCTCATAGCCAGCGTTATGATTTGTATCACACGCCTCCGTAGCTCAATTGGATAGAGCGCGCCCCTCCTAAGGGGCAGGTCAAGCCCTATTCTCAATAAAATATTATTGAAAATCAATTGATTAAAGATGCGGTCGTCTGCGGGTAATTGTGCAGATTTGTGCAGATTTGCGCTCGTAGTGCAGATTGAGTGCAGATAAATCGTCTCGAATAGACGTGCTCGGAAACAAGCTGTTGCCGTGGGCACTCATTATCATGTTGCCGGTTGGAAACGCCCGGAGGGTATCAGAGTGTTTTGGATACGCTCTCGGCGCGAGGAAACAAACCGCTGTCAGTCATGCCTGCGCCATTGCTGAGCTGATACCCCATCGCGCGATATCCGCGCTGGCGCTTGTCCCACATGCGTAGCAGCGCTGGGTGGCCGCTGTCCACGAAGTCGATGATCCGGACTTCCGATTTCGATGCATGCTCGCGGTGCAGGCGTCCCGCGTATTGCTGGAGCGTGCCCTTCCACGAGATCGGCATGACCAGCACCAAGGTATCCAGCGGCGGGTGGTCGAACCCCTCGCCAATCAACTTGCCGGTAGCGAGCAAGACGCGAGGTGCTTCGCCGTCCAACGCTTCGAGGCCTGCGAGCACGGTGG